>JBGVOJ010000094.1:0-5513 GCA_045126415.1 Eubacteriales bacterium
CATTGTACGGCAAGGGATGACCATGCAGGAGGTCGTTGACCTCTTGGCAGACGAGTACGGATGGAGCGACAGCGTTTCCAATCTGTCCAACAAGCTCCAGCGTGAATCGCTCCGCTATACCGAAGCGGTACAGCTTGCCGATGTGCTGGGCTTTGAAATCGTTTGGAGAAAGAGGGGTGATCGGTAATGGCAGCACCGCAGTACGCTATTTTACGATTTGCGAAGTACAAGGGACCGGAGATCAGCGGCATTGAAGCGCATAACGAGCGCACCAAGGAGAAATATGCCAGCAATCCCGACATTGACCCGTCCCGTACACACCTCAATTTCCATCTTATCAAGCCCGAAAGAAAGTATCGTGCAGAATCCGAGAAGCAGATCGCAGAAGCCGGATGCCGCACACGCTCTGACAGCGTTCGTGTGGTGGAAGCTCTGATTACCGCTACTCCGGAGTTCTTCAAGGGCAAGAAAAGAGCCGAAATCAAAGAATTTTTCAATGAAGCGTTGGAGTTCATTAAGCAAAACCAAGCTCTCGAAACGATCATATCCGCTGTGGTGCATCTGGACGAGAAATCGCCTCATATGCACCTTTGTTTTGTTCCGTTGACCGAGGATAAGCGTTTATGTGCCAAGGAGATTTTGGGTAACAAAAAGAAGCTGACACAATGGCAGGACAAGTATTGGGAACACATGGTAAAGAAATATCCCGATCTGGAACGTGGCGAGAGTGCCAGTGAGACCGGACGTGACCATGTCCCCACAAGGGTATTCAAGCAAATGGCACGTCTGAACAAGCAGCATGACAAGCTCGCTGAACTGCTCTCCGATATGAAATTTACGAATTACAAGGAACGCTCCGCACAGATTGCGGCGTTTCTTGAAAAGTATATCCCCGATGTTGCCGCCATGGAAACGCAGATGAGGAAATACGAGAAGTTCTTTAAGACCGCCAGCGGCAAACAGAAAGCATTGGAAAAGAAAAACGCCGAGCTGACGGATGCTCTGAAAGAGAGTGAACAGGAAAGCACCCTCAAAAAGTTGCAGGATGCAAGGCTGAAAAGCGATTATGAGCGTGCCAAGAGCATCCTTGACCGCATCCCGCCGGATGTCATCAAGGCTTACACCCAGCGCAGCACTCAGAAGCACGATATTAACCGATAAGAAAGGATTTTTGCCTATGAAGAAGAAAAAGCATTTTACCGTTGCCCAGCTTAACAAGATGATGCTGAACGGCGCATCTTTGTATGAAATGATTGAAGCCTGTGCGTTCATCGACATCTGCGATTGCTATGAGCCGATGTTTTATCCTCCCAAGGAGCAGGAGGACGAATGGCGCAAGCTCCGTGGAGAATACGAGCCGGAACCTACCCTTGAAAATACTTCGTTCTACGTCACAGAGCCGGACGGAACGAAGTATTTTTATTGCGGCAATACCCGCACCAAAGTGACGGAGTTCTTCGCTCCCGGTGGCAAGACAATGGACAAGCTGATTGAAAATGTTGTCCGCTTCGCCGCAGGAAGTACCGTTTCCGCAGAAATTTCGATGAATTGTTAACAGAATCGCATTGAATCAGATCCACGCTTATGATATAATTTTGGTAGCGAAAGTATTGTAAGCGTGGGTTGTTTCACGAACAGGAGGATTTTTTATGAAACAACCGTACAATACAGCACTATATATGAGACTCAGCCGTGATGACGAGAACTACGGCGACAGCGTATCCATTGAGACCCAGCGCACCATTTTACAGCAGTATGCAAAGGAACAGGAGCTTCATGTGGTCGGTGAGTACATCGATGACGGCTGGAGTGGGACTACGTTCGACAGACCGAATTTCAAGCGAATGATGGATGATGTGGATGCAGGACGAGTAAACTGCATTATCACCAAAGACCTCAGCCGCTTCGGACGTGATCACATCATGGTCGGCTACTATCTGGAATACGAGTTCCCGGAGAAGCAGATACGATATATCGCCGTATCCGAGAACGAGGACACCAAGAAAGGCTTATCCGATTTCGTTCCTTTCAAAAATCTGTTCAATGAATGGTTTGCCAAGGACACCAGCCGTAAGGTCAAAACTGCACTTCATGCCAAGTATGCCGCAGGAGAACGCACCTTCACTTATGCGCCCCTCGGATATATCCGACATCCCGAAATCAAGAACGCTCTTGTAATTGACGTTGAGACCCGATGGATCATTGAGAAAATCTTCGATCTTGCCTATCACGGTGCGGGTGCTGCCAAAATTGCAAGAGTGTTGGTGGAGGAACAGGTTCCTACCGCCGGATGGCTGAACTATCAGAGATATGGGACATTCGCTCATATATACGAGGGCGCACCGGAGGAAAAAGCCTACGCATGGACGCTGGCACAAATCAAGAGCATCCTAAAAGACGAAACCTATATCGGCAACAGCGTACACAACAAGCAGACCAACATCTCCTACAAGAACAAGAAAAAAGTACGCAAGCCGCAGGAGGAATGGTTCAGAGTGGAGAACACCCACGAAGCCATTATCTCCAAGGAAGTCTTTAAGCAGGTGCAGGAACAGATCGCCAGCCGCCGCAGACAGCAAAAGGACGCTACCACGCAAATCTTCTCCGGGCTTGTAAAGTGTGCAGATTGCGGATGGTCGATGCGCTTTGGTACGAACAGCCAGAACAAGAAGCCGTACAGCCATTACACTTGCAGTCAATACGGACAGGGGCTAAGACAATGTTCTTCCCACTACATCCGCTATGATGTCCTCTGCCACTACGTTCTGACAAGAATACAGGATTTGTGGAGACAGGCGCAGGTGGATGAAAAAGAGCTTCTGCATCGACTGCTGAAAGGCAGCGAACAGGAACTTGCCGCCAATGCCAAAAGGCAGAGTGCCGAGCTGACAAGAGCCGAGAAGCGCAGGACAGAGGTTGACCGCAAGTTTGCGAAACTGTATGAGGACTGGTCGGATGGTCGCATCACGGAGTACAACTTCAATATGATGTCTCAGAAATACCAGACCGAGCAGCAGGAGCTTACCGAGAAGATCGAAAGGCTGTCCACCGAGCTTGAGTCTGAAAAACAAACAACTGTCGATGCGGAGACATGGATTTCACTTATCAAGCAGTACGCCAACCCCACCGAACTGACAGCGGAGCTTCTGAATACGCTGATTGAGAAGATCGTCATTCACGAAGCCACTACCGAGGACGGGGTGCGAGAGCAGAACATTGACATCTACTACCGCTTTATCGGCAAAATCGAGTAAACAACTGAATATGAGTGCCCATCAAATCAAAAATAGGCACTCATACATAACCAATATCTTTATATACGGGAAACGGGCAGCGGCATGCCCGATGTGACGCAGCTCGTCCCACTGGCGGATTTCTACGGTGTGACGGTGGACCGTCTGCTCGGTCGGAAAGACGATGCGGCGGAGAGGGAAGTCACGGAATTTATTGAGAAGTATAGTCACAATACTCTTTATCCTGTACAGCTGTATAGGGATCATCATAATATCACAATCAAAGAGGCATTTACTGCCGTTTTGAACGAATCCCGCCGGCTGATGAAAAAGTACCCGAACAATTACCGTTTGCTGGACTGTGCCTGCAGTATTTTGTTTTTCGCACCGAAAGAGGGCGGATTCAGTGAAGCGGAGGGATATGCACTGAACGGTGAACTTGTGGAGATTGCGGAAAAGATTCTTGAGGAATGTACGGACAGCAAACTGCGGAATCAGGCAATCTGGTTTCTTGTGGCGACTTATCCGTATCAGAATCGCTATGCTGATGTAAAGAAGCTGGCGGAATTGGTGCCGGATATGTACACATGCCGGGAAGCTGTATTGTGTGATTCGGCGGAATGGGATTCTGAAGAACGGAGGATGTACCGCGAATTGTATCTGAAACGGAGCATGCTGAATGTAACTTACGAATTGAGGGGGTATTATCAATACCAAGCCGATAAAATTTCGCCGGAGGAAATTTTCGCACTGACCGAAATGGAGTGGAAGATTTTCAACGCCTATCAGGATCACGGGGATTTTGACCTGTGGCGTACCTGCAGATTATTTTATAATCGGATGCACGCCGCCCGTGCCGCTCTGGTTCTCGGACGCCCGGACGATGCCGCACGCATGGTGGAAGAAGCGATAGATATGCTCGCTGTGTCCATCGCCAACGACAGCAATGTGTTTACATCTTCCTTCATGACCCATACCGGAGAACGGACTCCGTTCCTGAAAGAACGTGACCATAAGGAGATTCGCAAGTCATTCACCGAATTTGCCGAATCCGACGCCGCGCGTGACTTCCGCGAAACTCCGGTATTGGCCGAACTCCGCCGCCGTCTTGACGAAGTTCTGACCTGAGAGGGTTACGTACTCCCGGAAACAAATCCCTATCCGCTGCATATAATGGAATGAGTTTCTGATTCCAAAGGAGTATTTATGCGAGAGACCCTATGTGAAATCGGCAGAAGCTTCCGTCTTCCGGGAACGCTTTCCACCTGCGAAATCATCAAAAACGGCAACATCAACCAGACGTACAAGGTTACTTACGATACGGAAAACGGCACAAAATCCTACGTTTTCCAGAAAGTCAATACCAGCGTTTTCAAAAATCCCGTGGAGATCATGGAAAACATCGACCGCGTGACCACTCACATCCGCAGCAAAAGCGGCAGTCAGCCGTGCCTGCACTTCCACCATACCGATACCGGCGAAAATTATATGTACGATTCCGACGGCAGTTTCTGGCGTGTCATGAATTTCATCGATTCCGTCACATTCGATACCTGTGACCGTCCCGAAATTCTCCGTTCGACGGGGGAAGCTTTCGGTGAGTTCCAGCTCCAGCTTGCGGATTTCGACGGCTCCGTCCTTCATGAAACCATTCCCGATTTCCACAATACCCGCAAACGTCTCGACACCCTTTTTGCCGATGCGGGAAAATGCGCAAAGACGGGAAATGCGCGTATTTTTGAGTCCGCGCCGGAACTGGGGCGTCTGCGTACCTATTATAAGGAAGCCTGTCTCCTGAGCGACCGCTATAATGCCGGTGCGTTTCCCGTCCGCGTGACCCACAACGATACCAAATCGAACAACGTCCTCTTCGAACGCGAGACCTTCCGTCCCCTGACGATCATCGACCTCGATACCGTCATGCCGGGGATGGCAATGTACGATTTCGGCGACGCCGTCCGCTTTCTGGCGAGTACCGCTGCCGAGGACGAACCCGATCTTTCGAAAGTATCGTTCCATGAAGAAAAATTCGCCGCATTTGCAGAAGGCTTCCTCGGCAAAGTCCGGCACTCACTGACACAGGACGAACTTGACAATATGGTTCGCGGGACATTCAGCATCACCGTCGAGCTTGCCGCACGTTTTCTCGACGATTACCTGTGCGGCGACACCTACTTCAAAATCAATTATCCCTCCCATAACCTCGTCCGCGCCAGAAACCAGCTCCGCCTCGCCGAAGACATCTTCAGCAAAGCCGGGAAACTCCAGCAGATCATCAAA
>JBGVOJ010000095.1:0-7310 GCA_045126415.1 Eubacteriales bacterium
GGATGCAGAGCTGTGCGACGGACTTGTTGTACTTTGCCGCGATCTTCGCGAGGGTTTCGTCCTTCAGGACGGCGCCGCTTCCGAGCGGGCTCCATGCTTCGACGAGAATGCCCCTCTTCTGGTTGTAGCGGATGTTGTCGAGCTGCATATAGCCGGGGTGGAATTCGAGCTGGTTGACCATCGGCATGATTTCCGCGGTCTTTGCGAGGGCTTCGATATGCGTTTCTTCGTAGTTGCTTACGCCGATGGCGCGCAGCTTGCCGTCCTTGTACATCTTTTCAAAGCCGCGCCACGTGTCCGCGTTGATTTCCTGCCATGCCGGATTGCTCAGTTCAACGCACGGCCAGTGAACGAGGTAGAGGTCGATATAGTCCATGCCGAGACGCTTCAGGGAGTCTTCCACTGCATCGATGGTGTTCTGGTAGCCGCGGAAGGTGACCCAGTGCTTCGTGGTGATGAAGAGGTCTTCGCGTTTTACGCCGGACGCGCGTACGCCTTCGCCGACGCCGACTTCGTTGTCGTAGCCCCATGCGGTGTCCACATGGCGGTAGCCGAGGTCAAGCGCGGTCTTGACGTGAGCCGCCGTCACGTCGTTCGGGGTCTGCCACGTACCGTAGCCGATTGCGGGAATCTTCACGCCGTTCGACAGGGTGTAGGTATCGGTCAGGGATGTGGGGAGATAAATGCTCATAATTAGGAAAATCCTTTCTGTAAGTTCAGTTTCGATGAATTAAGTTTACCATATGCACACGGGAATTTCAATGCAATTTTCGGAAAATAAAAAATTCTGCGGAAATTTTTGAACCGTTTCCGGTTTTCCGACACTACATGACCGAAAGGGGGATGAGACATGAACCGATCCGAACATATCATCGAAGAATATATGCAGCCGGTGTTTTACTTCGCGCTGCGCAAAACGTCCAGCCGTACGGAGGCCGAAGACCTCACCCAGACTGTCCTGCTGGAGATTCTCACGGCACTCCACCGCGGAATCACGCCGGAGGACGAGCGTGCATGGGTGTGGAAAATCGCGCGGAACCATTATTCCAAATGGGCGGCGCGGCAGACGACCATGCGTCAGATGCTCGACGTGGACGAAATGCGCGAGACCGTGTCCGACGGTTCCGCCGTGGAGGACGGAATCCTGCAGGCCGAGGAAACCGCGCTCCTGTACCGCGAACTCGCACATCTTTCGCACGATTACCGGTATATCGTCTGCGCGTACTATTTCGAAAACCGGACGCTCGGTGAAATCGCGAAATCGCTTGACCTCCCCCTCGGAACCGTAAAACGAAAAATTTCCGAATGCCGGAACCACCTGAAGGAGGGTATGCACATGGCAAGAACTTACGGAAAACGCAGCTTCGCACCGGAACTCGTCGAATTCGGACAGAACTGGGATCCCACGACCGGCCCCGACGGCCGCCGCTACGTCGAACACATCCTCGCGCAGAACATCCTGCTCGAAGCGTACGACAACCCCAGCACGGCGGAAGACCTGTCCCTCGCTCTCGGCATCGCCATGCCGTATATGGAGGACGAACTGAAATTCCTCATGGAAGGCGAGCTGCTGACCTGCGAAAACGGGAAGTACCGTACGAACATCGTGATCCTGTCGAAGGACGTGCAGGAAAAAATCTATTCCACCGCGCTCGAATATGTCGAACGAATGGCGGAACTGGTGGCAAAAGCCGCCGAAGAAGTCTATGCAAAACCGGACTGTCCGAAGAATCAGTGCTTCGAGGATATGAAACTTACACTTGTCGAACGCATCATGTGTACGCGCAGTAAGCCGTATCCCGAAACGAAGGACACACTGTTGCACGGTCCTTATACGGTCAGACTCAAGGACGGCAGCGAATGGACACTTGTGGGATATGAAAAGACGGATGTCAGCCATGTCTGGCTCGGCGTCTGGGGGAACGAAACCTATCATCAGGTCATCATGCTCGGAAACCGCTGTGATCTGGATTCGCTCGAACTGGATTCCACGAAGATTCCGGTTTTCCCGGCGGACTGCATGAAAAATCTCTTCCCGACATCCTTCGGCGCGGCGATTGACGAACTGTACGATGAATATGACAGCCGCCGTCATGCACTTTATATGGCGGAAATCCCAAGTTATCTCTACGGAAAGATGACTGTCATGAGCAACGTCGACTTCCGCAAACTGGTGATCGACCGCCTGATCGAGACCGGCTGGATCAAACTCGCGCCCGACATGAACAAGTCCGAAATGGGCGTGTGGAAGTACGCCTGAATCAAAAAATCCCCTCACCGAGAGGGGATTTTTGCGTTACATTTTATTGAAAATCGGTTCCAGTGCGTGATAGCATTCGTCGAAACGCGCCTGCATTTCGCGGTAGACCGCACGGTCACCGTCGCCGCAGCGCGGCTCGAACCGGCTGACGTTGCGCAGGAATTTATCAATGATGTCGAAGTTCTCAAACGCGCCGATGCCGACGCCTGCTGTGATGGCGGCACCCATCGACGCGGCTTCCTCGAGATAGTTCGGCACATTCAGCGGAAGTTCGAAAATGTCCGACAGAATCTGCAGCCATGCGGGATTGCGTGCGCCGCCGCCGAGGACGATCAGTTCGGAGATCCGCTGTTCCGAACGATTGAACGCTTCCAAAATCATGTTGAGGTTGTATCCGACGCCTTCCATTACCGCGCGGATCATGTCTTCGCGGGTGTGCTCGAACGTCAGACCGATGTACGCACCTTTGGCGTGGTTGTTCCATCGGGGACTGCGTTCGCCGAGCAGGTACGGCAGGAACATCAGACCTTTCGCACCGGCAGGTGAAACGGATGTACAGCGGTTCACGTCCGCGTAGACGGAATTTTTGTCCGCCGTATTGTCACGGTAAAGCTCCCGCACTGCCCAGCTCATCGACCCGCCGCCGCACTGCATCGGGCCGCACGGCATGTAATACCCCGGCACGATGTGCGCGAGGCTGAACGAAATCATGCCGTCGTTGACGATCGGGTCACGGGTCGCGAAGGAAATCCACGACGACGTGCCGAGCGAAAGGTTTGCAACGCCTTCCCCGGTGATGCCGCTGCCGACCGCGGAACAGGGGCCGTCCCCGCCGCCGACCACGACAGGCGTTCCTTCGCAGAGACCGCACTGTGCCGCCGCTTCCGCCGTGACACGTCCGGCAACCGAAACGGACGGAACGATTTCGGGATATTTTTCACGGTCAAGTCCGCAGATTTCGAGAAGCTCGTCCGACCACTGCAGTTTTTTGATGTCCATCAGTCCGACACCGGACGCGTCCGAAGGATCGGTCAGGAAAACGCCGGTCAGACGGAGGATGATGTAGTCCTTCGCGTTCAGCGTTTTGTACGTTTTTCTGTAGGTTTCGGGTTCATTCTCCTTCAGCCACATCAGTTTCGGGGCGCTGTACGACGCGCTGAGCCGCTGCCCGGTGAGGTAGTAATAATCTTCATCCGAAATCCGCTGACGGATGCGGTTTTCCTCTGCCGACGAGCGGAGGTCCGCCCAGATCAGCGAATCCCGCACGGGAACACCGTCCCGGTCGACGCAGAGACAGCCCATCATGTGTCCGCTGAACGAAACGGCTTCGATGTCGGCGGGAACGATATTCGCTTTTTCGATCAGCAGTTTTGTCGTTTTGCAGACCGCGCGCCACCAGTCGTCCGCGTTCTGTTCCGCGCGGTGTCCGGCGGAGACGTTGAGCCCGTAGGAATAAACCGTACTTTCGACCAGAGTGCCGTCCGTGGTGAACAGCGTCGCCTTGTTGCCGGAGGTGCCGAGGTCATGCGCAAGTAAATAGGATGCCATGTTTTTCTCCATCCTTGTTCGTTGATTTTTTTCATTATAGCACAGCAGGAGGTGGAATTGCAAGTAGCTGAAAATTTTCCTTTACAACTTCACCGCTTTATTGTATAATGAAATCAGAATTATACAAACGGAGGAACTATCATGACTGTAACCGAAAAAATGTCGCGTGACCGCGTGGACGGCTTTCTGACGGCGAAAAACGGGAAGATGTACAACGGCCGCGGGGAAGAAATTCTGCTCTGCGGGATGGGCGTCGGAAACTGGCTGCTGCCGGAAGGGTATATGTGGCGGTTCGGCGGGAAGTACAACCGTCCGCGCACCATTGAAGACCTCGTGCGCGACCTCTGCGGAAGCGCGTTTGCCGATTATTTCTGGAAGCGGTTCCGCGAGGAGTACATCACCGAATCGGACATCCGCGCGATGGCGGAAAACGGGTTCAATTCCGTCCGTCTGCCGGTCAACTGGCGCGTGGTGATGGAGGACGAACCGGGTATTCTATGGAAAGAGGACGGATTCCGGCTGATTGACCGTTTTATTGACCTCTGCGAAAAGTACAGACTGTACGTCTGTCTTGACCTGCACGGTGCGCCCGGCGGTCAGACCGGACACAACATTGACGACTCCATCGACGACATTCCGCGTCTGTTCACCGATACCACCTCCGACAGCCGGGAGAAAACGCTTGCTCTGTGGTGTGAATTTGCGCGCCGCTACCGTGACCGCTGGATCGTCGGGATGTATGACCTGCTCAACGAACCCGTCCGTTCGCCGCAGAACGGTGCACCGGAGCTGGATTACCCCGTACTCCGCGAGAGCCTGAAACGGTTCTACCGCGACTGCATCGCGGAAATCCGCAAAATCGACGGCGATCACATGATCTCCATTGAGAGCGATATCTGGGCAAGCCGCGCCGACTTTTTCGACGAAAAGTTCGACGACAACATGTGCGCGCACTTCCACCGTTACTGGTGTCCGCCGCGCAAGTTCATGTACGACGAATTCACTGCCAAACGTGAAGAATTCGACATGACGCTCTACCTCGGCGAGACGGGCGAAAACAATATGCTCTGGTTTGCCGCGATGTACCCTCTGGCGGCGGAACTCGACATCGGCTACAACATCTGGCCATGGAAAAAGATGGCGACGGATTCGTCCCCCTGTTCCGTCCGGATGCCGAAGCTGTGGAAGAAAATTATGAATTACACGAAAGGCGGCGACCGTCCGTCCTATGCCGAGGCACAGGCGGCGTTTGACGAATACCTCGACAACATCCTCTTTGAAAACTGCGACTGGGTGGAAAATGTGATCCCGTCGATTTTCCGCCGTCCCGGATGTGTGTTCCGTGCCTGCGACTACAGCGGCGCGAATGATAACGTATGCTGGGTGGACGAAAACGGCGAGACGATCTACGAATGGGAAAAGACGTTTACGGAATTCACGGGCGGCGGAAAAGCAGAATACCGGCTGTACTCGGACGGTGAACCCGGCGTGATCGAATTCACGTCCGATTTTGAAAACGCGACGATCGAGATTTCCGCGGACGGAGAGACGCTGCTCCGTACAACCGTGTCCGGTAAACGGGATATTTCGGTTCGACTGAACGGCGGACACGACTGCACGCTGGGGATTGCCTGCGTGAAGGGCAGCTTCACGGTGGATACCATCTCGTGGAAGAAGGCGTGAGGGTGTTATGCTGGAACTGAACGTATGTGCGGTCTGGTCGCCGGACTGCGAAAAAATTTTGATGTGTCTCCGCCGCCGTGATCCGTACAAGGGGAAATTCAACATGCCGGGCGGACACATCGAGGACGGCGAGAATCATCTGGATGCGGCCTACCGTGAACTGTACGAAGAAACGGCGATCACACGGGAGGACGTGGAACTCATGCACTTCATGGATTTTGTGTACCATCAGCACGGGCTTGTGATTGAGGTATATTTCGGGATTCTGCGGCATGAAGTGGAGGTACACGGAGAGGAAAACGACCTGTACTGGCTTCCGCTGACGGAAAATTTCTTTGATTACGAGAAATTCGCGGGAGACGGGAACATCGGACACATTCTCCGTCTGCTGACCGCATGGGTGGTCGAACGGGAAGCCGGCGGAAACGGATAAACAGGAAAACAGGACTTTCGTTTTTTGAAAGTCCTGTTTGTCATTTTTTGTTTTTGTCCACTTTGCGGCAGATATAGCCGTCGATGATGAAGTGGATGAGCTGATCCTCGGCGGAAGAGGAAACGGAAGTTTTTTCCCGATCAAGGTGACTGTAAATGAGAAGATCGTCCGGCGAAGGATCGAGCGGTTCATCAGGATGGGTGTGCGCGGTGAAGCGGACGCCCTTCTTTTTCTTTATGCGGCGCTTGGGCTTGGGGGATTCGTTGAGGCGGAGATCGCCGTAAGCCTCCCGCGCGGATTTTTTATCAAAAATAATGGGCTCTTTTTCTTCCTCTTCGAAATTACAGATGCTGTCGCGCTCGGGACGACCGAGCGGATTCTGCGTATACCACGTAGCAAAAACTGCCGCACCGTACTCATCGAGGTTTTCTGGATCCATACTGCGGATTTTTGCATACCGGACGATTTCCGGAAGCAGAAGATCGTGGTAATAATCCTTTGCCATGGATCAATCCCCTTCCACGGGAGCCGGAGAAGGAGTCACGCCGCGTTCGAGGCAGTGTTCGGCGTCACGCCGCAGAAGTGAGGACATGATTTCGGAACATTCGGCAATTTTCGCCTTATCGTCCTCGGGAAAATCGGAGAGCGCGGTGAGAATCTCATGCACGATTCCGCCGAGCATTTTCTCAAGGTGCTGAACCCCGTGATCCGTGATCTCAATATAGACCTGCCGCCGGTTTTCTTTATTATGCGACCGGACAACGTACTGCTTTTCCTCCAGATCGTTGACCAGCTTGGTGAGCTGCTGCTTCGTGATCCCCATCTCGTTCGCAAACTGCGTCATCGTGACAGGACAGTTCCGGTACAAACGAAGCGCGTACAGCGTCGAAAAACCGTGCGAGTGCATCCGGTATTCGTTCGCATCGACCAGATGCCGGCGCATCATCGCATAATAATCCACCATAAAATCAAGAAACTTCCGTGCAATCGCTAAATCGTTTACCTCAGCCACAGCCATTCCCTCCATTCGTTCCGCACATTGCGGCAATTGTAGTCTTTTATCTTATTATAGCATACTTTTGGGAAACTGTCAATTGGCTAAATAATAATCATGTGTGAATTGTTTATATATGAGAATGGTGAGGGAGTGCGATGGTGGAGGAATGGGGATACGGTCGCTTTTTGAAAAAAGCTCCGCAAAAACTTCAATCTGTTGTTGCCGGTTCGTGGGGCTGATATGATTTAGAAGGGGAAAAAGGAGGAATTGTAAGTAGAGTACGGCTTAAATTTGTTAGACTTATAGCCATATAGTCATAAAAATCATCAGGAATAGTGGAGACGGAAATCAGGGCATTCGCTCCCTGATTTCCCGCGCCGGTTTCAGAT
>JBGVOJ010000096.1:0-1344 GCA_045126415.1 Eubacteriales bacterium
CGTCAACGATATGATTAACTCCCTCATTGATATCGCGGAATACGAGAATGTGTCCTTCCCGCGCTGGGAACTTCTCGGACACGATACCGGCTGTATGCTCGGCGACCCCGGGATCATCGTGACGGTCGACGCCTATAAAAAAGGAATCCGGAATTTCGATATCGGCAAAGCGTATGAAATCTGTCTGAAAACTGTGTTCGATCCGGAATCCAAACGTACCCGCGGAAGCGACTACAACAAATACGGCTATGTTCCCGGTGATATCTCGGCAACGCTTGAAAACGTATTCGCCGATCACTGTATCTCTCTGTTTGCCGAAGAACTCGGCGATACGGCCAACGCGGAAATTTTCCGGAAACGCGCGCAGAACTACCGGAATATCTTTTCACCCGAAGTCGGCTGGATGCGGCGGAAGGATGAACGCGGTCAGTGGGCGGAATGGAAAGGAGAATACGACGGTGCCGGATGCACGGAAAGCAATATTTTCCAGCAGTCCTGGTTCGTTCCCCACGATCCGCAGGGCCTGATTGCACTGATGGGAAAAGAAAAATTTATCGAAAACCTCGACCGGTTCATGGAAGAAAGTGATCTTTCCGCAATGTGGAATGAGGCATACAACCATCCGAATGAACCCTGTCATCATCTTGTCCATATTTTCACCGATGCCGGTCAGCCGCACAAAACGCAGTACTGGGTACGCAGGATCCAGAAAGAATCCTACAACACTACCGAATACGGGTTCTGCGGAAACGAAGATGTAGGACAGATGTCCGCATGGTTTGCCCTGACTGCACTGGGATTCCACATGATGTCTCCCGGCAGCGGGATCTTCCATGCCAATACCCCGCTGTTCAAGCGGGCGGAGATCCGTCTGTCGGAAGAATATCACAGCCGTACCATTTCGGATACGCTTGTCATCGAATGTGACTGCGATCCCGAAGAAAATGTCTACATCCGCGGGATCGATGTGAACGGAATCCCCATCGACCGCGCATGGCTCACATGGGAGGAAATTGCGTCCGGCGGTGTGATTACCTATCACCTCACCGACAAGCCCGACGACACATGGGCGCTCAGACTGCCCCCGTCCGTGAGCGGTGCTGCAGAAGAATAACAAAAAACAGTATTTTTCCAGAAAGGAGCATCTCACATGCAGTGGAAAAACGGCTATTTTTATAATGATGACGGTACCCGCTACCTCCCGCTCGGACAGTTCGCCTGCTATTTCCGGACGGAATATGTCGGCGAGGAACTGGTCGCCGATTCCCAGCACGGCAACGATCTGATCGAATTTCAGCACGCGACGCGGAGTGTATGGCAGAGGTTGTTTCGTTTTTTTGCGGA
>JBGVOJ010000097.1:0-2218 GCA_045126415.1 Eubacteriales bacterium
GTAAACCCTTGCCAGAAAATCGTTGGGATGGTTTACGTTGTTCCCGGTCATGTGATAGTATTCCTTCCGTGACAGAAGGTGCTTGTGTACAGAGGACATGGGCGCGATGGCGACATTGTCAATACCAGACGCATAAGCCGATAGTGCCGGTTCGTATTCGATCTGATGCCTGAAGAACCCTGCCGCACGCCAGTGGGGAAGCATAGTGGCAAGAAGAATGATGTCCGCATCCGTGTTTTCACGCATGGAATCTACGATCTTCTTTGTCAAATCCATATAGTGTTCCCGTGTTTTATGTCCGTCGTTCATGCCGAAAGCGAGGATCACCAAATCCGGATGATAGTCGTTCACATGGGTCTGGACGTTTGCCGCACCCCAGTTTGAATCCATGCCGCCTACGGCTGTGTTCACATAATGGAGTACCTTGCCGCCGGTCTTCTCGATCCGCTTCATTGCCTCATGGGGCTGCACATCCCAGGACACAGCGTAGCCGTATTCCTTTGCCAGCATGGCAGTGACCATTTCCGGGAAGGACTGCGCGAAGGGTTCCACACCCACTCTGCCGGAGGAGTTGGCTCCGGTGGTGATGCTGTCCCCGTAGAACAGGATGGTGGCTTCCTCTCCCTTTGCCAGCTTGTCAAGGAATCGGGCGCACTTGTCCGTCTGGGCAGGGATCTTGGGACCGTTCCATGCTGCTTCATGGCGATAGGAAATCACCACCTGATTCCGGATCATGGTGTCTCCTTCACCAAATCCCAGAAAAGGTTTTCCGGCTTCTGTGCAGCCGAAATCCCTGCCGTTTTCATGCTCTGCCGGATAGAAGCGTGACAGGGGCATAAAGGGCATCCGGGAATCGGGGAGTCTTACGAAGCAGCCGTATTCCACCGTCCAGTCCACACCTTCTTCGTATTCCGTCTGAAAGTCCGCCGAGTACACTCCGTATACCTCCGAGATGGGATATACCAGCCGTACCGCATGTTCGTCTTCACGGAACATCACGGATTCATGAAGCACTGTGTCGCCTGTCCAGATGGGGGTCATGTAGTCTTCCAGTAAATATTTCCGACGAATCTGCATTATTTCTTCCTCCGCTGTGTGATTTTATGATAGATGTATGATATCATAATTATGAATATTTTGTCAACTCATACGGTAAATAAATTATCGACTGCGGAGTGAAATCGTACTTTCACATAAGCAGTTTTTTGGCTCACAGTTCCTACTCCACATCTCCTTCATAAGTGGCTTTGGTCAGAATTGTAGCATACTCTGCGGGGAAAGTCAAATCTTGACAGGGGGGCGGGAAAGAGATATAATAATGATGAAAATAAAAATCAGGAGACACTTATGGTTCTGTACACTCCCATTTTGGACGATCTCTGGTTCAAGGCAGAGATGCTCACCGATCCTGAAACTATATCCTACAACCACGCTTACGGCGGTACGATCCCGTTTCCCTCTGAAAGATGGAAGGCATGGTATGAACGCTGGGTGGCGCATCCTGAGGCCAAACGCTTCTACCGATACCTGATGACTGAGAACGGCACTTTTGTCGGGGAGAGCGCATACCGGTTGGATGAAAAACGCGGGATATATATCGCCGATGTCATTGTTCATGCGAAATACCGTAGGAAAGGATACGGCAGAACCGGGTTGAATCTGCTGTGTCAGGCGGCAAAAGAGAATGGTATCGACGTACTTTATGACGATATTGCCATCGACAATCCGGCGGCTGCGCTGTTTATACAGTGCGGATTTACAGAAGAATACCGTGCAGAACAAATTATTATGCTGAAAAAACAGCTTTGAACAGGGAGGAACTATGCTGAAATTTATCTGTTACCCCAAATGCACCACCTGCCAGAAGGCGAAGAAGTGGCTGGACGACAACGGGATCGAATACAACCTGCGGGACATTAAAACGGACAATCCCACAGCGGATGAACTGACTCTGTGGCACGGGAAAAGCAGTCTTCCGCTGAAGAAGTTCTTCAACACAAGCGGACTGCTGTACAAGTCACTGGAGCTGAAGAACAGGCTCCCCGGGATGAGCGAGGAAAAAATGCTGCAGCTTCTGGCGACAGACGGGATGTTGGTGAAAAGACCGATACTTGTTGGCGCGGATTTTGTGCTTGTCGGGTTCAAGGAAGCGGACTGGGCAGAAAAACTGAAGAAGTGATTTGTGAAATAAAACAATATTCAAATCATCATGCTTACC
>JBGVOJ010000098.1:0-4160 GCA_045126415.1 Eubacteriales bacterium
GCGGAAATGGAGGCTGCCGAAACGGAGCCGTCCGAATGTCTCGCCTACATGCGCCTTGCGGCTGCCGAATTTCCTGCAACGGATGAAATCACTCTCCGCCTCGCCAATACGCTTATGCGCTGCGGCTGGCAGTATCACGGAGCAGCAAGCGTTTCCGGAACGGAGAAAAAGGACGACGGTACACTCGAAGAATGGAGCCATCCGGATTACGAACACAACTGCGCCAACAAATACTGGCAGGAAGCACTGACACTGTACGAAAGTCTGCTTGAAACCACGGACGCGTCAGATATCCGGGAAGAGGCAACTGACAATGTCCTGATGCTTTACTGGGAATTCGGGAATCATTCCGCACTGGCAAAGCTCGCCGCAAAAGCTCCGCATCTCCGCCATTCCCGCGAACTGATCCTTGCACGTGATGAATCCTACAATTACCGCGCTGGCGCACTGATGATCGTTCTGCAGACACTGAAAGATCTCATGTTCAGCACCGTCAAGGCATGGCGATCCCAAACAGAGAATAACATCCGCGAATGCGAACAGATTATTGCGATGTATCAGCATATTTTCGAGGATGGAAGATGCGGCCGGTATCATGAAGACCTGTACGAACTTTATGCCCGACTGACCTATTATTACTGGCAAAACGGAGAAAAAGACAAAGCCATGGATACACTTGCTCATTCCAAAGAGCATTGCGACAAGTTCGAGGCTTTGAAAAATACCGGTTTATATTCCTACACCTCCTATTACACCAACGGATACACAGACGATACCGCCGAGTGGACACCGAAATACGGAGCGAGCGATTTTTCCATCACAAATTTTGAAAATACTTTCTGGTTCAACGAAGAATGGTGTCCCGGAATCCACAAGGATGTACGGTATTCCGAAATCATAAATAAAAATTACGCAAATCCGTAAAATCATATTGACATATTTCCGGAATTGTGATATACTCTAGTTAATCAAAACGGAATTCCGTAAATTCATAACTTCGGGAGGATATCATGGAAACAAGAGATTACGGTAAAGAGATCGATGAACTCAAAGCGGAGATCGCCAAACTGGCCGAACTCATCACCGGAACCAAACCGGAAGAAAAGCCCGCATACGGCGGCGAGTTCATCGGACACGTACAGAAAATGGAGAATATGCACCCCGATCCGAACATCATGACACTAATGAACGAATGTCAGGAACAGTGCGGAAAGAAGGGTTCCAGCGGCTGCATCACCTATCTCGGCGTATTTGCGTCGGGCGGCAGACAATCCAACTGGGTTTCCAAAGAGGAGGACACCGACCATCTGCTTGATCTTATCGACTCCGGGAATGCAATGCGTGTTCTCGCGTGCATCGGCAGTCCGGAACGTATGAAGATGATTATGACACTGCTGAAAAAGCCGATGACTGTGTCCGAATTGGTTGACGCACTGAATTTCGGTTCCACCGGACAGGTTTACCATCATCTGAAACCATTGATCGCCGCTGATATTGTCACAGAAGACAAAGACGAAGGGAAAGGCAAGTATGCCATTATTCCGCACCGTGTCCAGGGAATCATCATGCTTCTTGCCGGGGTATCCGACCTGAGTGATACTCAGTACAGTAGCGGTACATTCAGTGAATAAAAATAAAAATGCGGCAAGAGTTTTCTCACTCCTGCCGCATTTTTCATTAATATCGTTTTGTTGTATAGTCCCGGTCAATCGTGATGACCGCATGATAATCTTCTCCAAATTTCTTTTTGATGTCTACACGGATCATATCCACCAGTTCTTCATTAGACAGCGGAAACTCATGTGCCAGTGCGATGTCAAAAATCAGATTGGTGTGCGTTACCCCGAACACGGCACGGAAATCGTGAAACGATATCGGAGATGAAAATTCCGCAGAAATCTCATCTACAACCTCACGTACTTTGTTTTTCAGTTCATTGAGCTGCTCATCTTTCAGAGCGATCGGGTCAAGATGGATCACGAGCTGGATGCCCATATCATGCCGAAAATCTGCCTCAATATTGTCTATGATATCGTGACATTCAAGAATATTCTGTTCCGCATCCATTTCCACGTGAACGGAAACAAAATACTGATCCGCACCATAATTATGGATAACGAGATCGTGGATTCCGAGAACACCGTGATAGGATTTCAGACGGGCAATAATTTTCTTGACAAGTTCAATGTCCGGTGCGGTGCCAAGCAAAGTATTGGAGGAATCTATGATGAGTTTGATACCCATAACAAAAATATAAACTGCGATGATACAGCCGAAAATACCGTCTGCTCTGGGACCGATTACCGGTGTCAGAAGCATCCCAGCAATAACAGCAAGGGTCGCGCATACGTCACCGACACTGTCTGCCGCAGAAGCCCGCAGGCTCTGAGAATCGATCCGCTTGCCGACCGTCCGATAAAACAGTGCAAGAAAAATCTTGGCTGCTGCTGCCGTTCCCATAATAATCAGGGAAACAGCACTGTACTGTACTGCCGTTTTCGGTTCCCGGATCACATCAATGGAAGAACGAAAGAGTTCGGTTCCGAGGAATGTCACAAGTATGGAAATAAACAATCCGCATAGATATTCCATTCGCGCATGTCCGTATGGATGCTCTCGATCGGCAGGTTTTGCGGAAATCAGGTATCCGATCAATACCAGGATCGATGAAGCAGCATCGGTGAGATTGTTCACCGCATCCGCAATAATGGATACACTTGCCGAGAGGATCCCGGCAGTCAGTTTTACCGCGAACAGCAGAAGGTTTACTGCAATTCCCACAATACCGGCATTTCTGCCAATTTTGGTGCGCGTTTCGGACGACAATTCCCTGATTTCAGTCATTCTGTTACCTCGATTATTCTGCGCGTTCCTGCTTATCACGAAGAGTTGTTATGAGTTCCTGAGCATAGGGAAGAGAGGTAATCCAGTCACAGTAAACATGCCATTCCGGCAGCTTATGATAACGGCGCGCATAATAAATATTGATAAGATTTTCGTAGTTCAGTGTACAAGTGCGCATCTGGTTGTAGGAAGTCGGCAGAAGCTGGATCATATCGTGCCAGTATGCGGTATCCTTTGTCTCAATATATTTCTGTCTGCGTTCTTCCAGAACCGTAATTACAGTATCCAGACAGTTCAGAGCGGCCTCGGACATCCGGTCACAGCTGAAATCGTCACGTGAGAATTCTTTGGAATGAATCTTGTGCATGGTACTGGTCGAATTTGCCACAGTTCCGACCTTATAGGTATCGTATTCCTTCCACCAGTAGAGTGGTGCAGTTACATCCACGGAAACAAAAATCTGACGAAGATATTTCCGGTCATCACTTCCGGCTCTGGCAAGACGTATGGCAAGATTCAAGTCGTTTTCACCGATGATATACTTACCAGTTTCATCGTAATAACTGTCACTGCGATCCCAGCTGTTCATTGGATTCCTCATCCCGCGCAGAGCGTTCTCAAAATTCACAACCGATGTGCGTTCTATTTTTATCATATTCAACTCCTGATACTCTGTGAAATGTAGTTCTTTTATTGTACCATACTTCACTCTCCCAGTCAATCCCAATTTTTTTGACGATTTCAAACGAATCGGAAAACATTTTTTCAAAAACCTATTGACAAACGAGTAAATATCTTGTATAATATTTAAGAGGTAAAGACTGAATGTGATTTGCCTTTGCTAAAAGCGAAGGGAGGGAATATAGAGATGGCAGAAATCAGAGTAAAGGAAAATGAATCGCTTGACAGTGCTCTTCGTCGTTTTAAGAGACAGTGCCAGCGTTCCGGTATCCAGGCCGAGCTTCGCAAGAGAGAATGCTATGAGAAGCCCAGCGTAAAGAAGAAGAAGAAGTCCGAAGCAGCTAGAAAGCGTAAGTACAAGTAATCTGGCAATCGGTTATTTCCATTCGTACGATTCAGAAAGGGAGTCATTCCGTAAGGTTTGATTCCTTTTTTTGATTTAACTTATATTCATGGGAACATCTCACAATACAGGGAGGTGCCGGAACATTCCTTAATTCTTAAATATCACATCTTCTGAATTATTTTTATAATCGGTAATTTATAAAAATATTCTAAAAAAATTCGCATTTCTCTTGACTTGCTACGATAATATTGCTATAATAATCCCGACAAGGGAAGTTCACCCTCACCGT
>JBGVOJ010000099.1:0-1775 GCA_045126415.1 Eubacteriales bacterium
CCACATCTACTCCCGATTCGTAGACAATATGGAACAGCGGCGAATCCTGCAGAACGCCACCCGCAAGTACAAAATGCAGTCCACATCAGAGGATGTGCAGGAGTCCATCACTGCCGAAGGAAACATGGAAGACGTGGTGACTTTGCTTTCCGAAATGAGAAAAAATAGGGAACCTCTTCTTCACTGCGCCGTGTTCCTTGAACTGTGTGCGACCAGTTATGAAAAGCTGAAGGAACTGCAGAGCGAAGTGGCAATGGAACTGACGAGAGAAAAGCTCACCATCGACCGACTGACTTTGCGTCAGAAAGAAGGCTTCCTCACCGTCATGCCGTGCGGCTCAAACAACTTCGGCAGCCAGTTCGAGCGTGTTCTGCCTGCGTCATCCGTGGCTAATCTGTATCCGTTCAACTACTCAGGCAAGACTGATCCTCACGGATTCTATATCGGCAAGGACCGGTACGGCACAAACATCCTCCTCGATGTGGATCGCCGTGCCGATGACAAAACCAACAGCAACATCCTCATTCTCGGCAACTCCGGTCAGGGTAAGTCGTATCTGATGAAGCTCCTGCTGACCAATCTCCGTGAAGCCGGCAAGTCCATCATCATTCTTGATGCCGAACAGGAGTACGAAGACCTGACCAACAATCTCGGCGGGTGTTATATCGACCTCATGTCCGGCAGGTATATCATCAATCCGCTGGAACCGAAAGCCTGGGCGGATGATTTCTCCGAAGATGACGATGCGCCGGAAGCCTTCCGCAAATCAACCAGACTGAGTCAGCACATCTCATATCTAAAGGACTTCTTCCGTTCCTACAAAGATTTCGCGGACGAGCATATTGATGCCATCGAAATCCTGCTGTCCACGCTGTACACAAAATACGGGATCACCGACCACACGGACTACAATCGGTTGTGTTCTGCGGATTATCCCATCATGTCTGACCTGTATGATCTGGTGGAGAGCGAGTATCTGAAGTACGAACAGGGGAGCAAGTCCCTGTTCACCGAGCAGCTTCTCCGTGAAATCTGTCTCGGGCTGAACTCCATGTGCAAGGGTGCGGAGTCGAAATTCTTCTGCGGACACACAAACATTTCCGATGATAAGTTTATTTGCTTCGGTGTCAAAGGGCTCATGGACAGCAACAAAAAGCTGAAGGATGCGATGCTGTTCAACATTCTGTCCTACATGAACCACAAGCTCCTGACCTGCGGAAATACGGTGGTCTCGATAGATGAGTTATACTTGTTTCTCACGAACCTGACTGCCATTGAATATATCCGAAACGCATCCAAGCGTGTGCGCAAAAAAGAATCTGCAATTATCCTCGCCAGTCAGAACATCGAGGACTTTCTCATCGACGGAATCCGTGAGTACACCAAGCCGCTGTTCTCGATCCCGACACATCAATTTCTGTTCAACGCAGGCAACATCAATCCCCGTGAGTATATGGATGCCCTGCAGATTGAAGAATCGGAATTTGATCTGATCAAGTTCCCGGAGCGCGGTGTGTGTCTGTTCAAGTGCGGCAACGAGAGGTATCTGCTTCAGGTGATCGCACCGGAGTATAAGGCGGCACTGTTCGGCAAGGCTGGCGGTCGATGATAAGAAATTTATGAAAGAAGGTGGACATCGCAATTACCATAGGCACAGTCGTCAAAAAAGCACTCGAACTCCTTGCCGTGAACGACAGCGGCAGAAAATTCCTCGGCTATGTACTCTGCATAGCTGTTTTTTTGTTGCTCCTGCCCGTGATCGTGGTCTGCGGACT
>JBGVOJ010000100.1:0-3904 GCA_045126415.1 Eubacteriales bacterium
GTAGGATGATTTTCATATTCTTCCATCTTGAAGCGAACACGACTAAAATCCCATACATTTCCTGGGACTTTTTCAGTATTATACGGCTGCGGAGGATCCTTTCGGTAATCAATCAATTTTCGAGTTGCGCCTGTTTTTGCCTCGACCCAAATATCTTGATGATTGAAAGTGTATTTTGCTTTTGCGTGCTTATTGATCATTAAGATGGGTTCATATAGAGAGCCATATATTTTTTTGGATTGTACGCCAGAACTGTCATAAGTCCAAACGATTCTGCAAAGAACATTATATTTTTGAACTGCGTATATATCGAGGTAAGGCATATGCTGCGTGGCAGTCATAAAATACATACAGCCATCATCAGTGAGAACACGCATACATTCATCAAGCCATTCTTTACACCAATTAATGTATGCCTCAATATTTTCCCATTTGTCGAGGTTATTTCCAAAATTTTTTCCAATGTTATAGGGAGCATCTGCAAAAATCAATTTTACAGAGTTATTTTTTATTTTTTTTAAAATTTCAAGCGAATCTCCAAGAACTGCCATTGAGTTATTACTATGCATTTCAGTAATGTTGTCTGTATCAATAAACAGATCTGTAAATGGATATGGAGGAATTTCTGGAGAAGTGTTAATATTGGTTTCTGAGAAATCTAAACTTATTTGTTGGTTCATCATGCTGTTCCTCTCTTCCTATTCATGTTTCGCCTGTCGGTATTTGTTGGGAGTCACACCGGTTGCGTTTTTGAAGGAACTGGAAAAATGCTGCGTATTCGAGTATCGCAGAAGGGCGGCGATCTCCTTGATCGGCATCACCGTGCCGCAGAGAAGACTTTTTGCGACGCTGATTTTTTTGTCGATCAGGTACTGCATCGGGGTGATGTTGAACTTGCGTTTGAACACGCGGATAATGTGCATTTTCGTGATGCCGAAATGTTCCGCCATGAGGTCGAGGGAGATATCCGAATAGAGATTGGAATCAATGTATGCGCGGATGCGTTCGTCGAGCGCGTTTTTGTCCTGCGTGTCCAGGAAGAATTCCGTCTTCCGGACTTCCATCAACAGTTCGTAGAGCAGACAGGAGATCTGCTTGCAGACTTCTGCGGAATTGCTGCTGGTCATGTGTTCCAGCCGGTCGTGGATCTCAAGGAACTGCTGCATGACGTTCACTTCCTCTGTGTAGACTTCACCCAGCATGAACAGTTCCGTCAGACGGTCGACAAGAATACCGTCGATGTTCATCCAGATTTTTTCATACGGGTCGTCCGGATCGGCATAGTATACCACGTCCGCTCCTTTTTTTATGTAGTAGAACATTCCCGCGTGAACGTCGATCACGTCGCCGCCGTATTCAATGTGTCCCGCACCTGAAATCACGTATTCCAGTACATATTCCCCCGACGGGTGACGCGCGATCCGGTATTCCGGGTTGGGATAGGTCACACCGGCGAGTATGCAGTCCAGCATCCCGTTCGGATTGCCGTTCTGCGCGAAAATCATTTTTTCGTTGCTGTCGGTAAAATACATATTGTATGCCCCTGTGTGTGTGATAAAGTTTATTATATCGTATAAAACCGCAAAAATCAAGTTTATTTTTTGTAAAACACGGATTTGTACGAAAAAATAAACCAACTATCATCAAATGATCGGAAACCGCTTGACAGTCACGTGAACGTGTGATATAATATGAGCGTAGAAAGAAACCATCATTCACGAAAGGAGGGAACCGGAGTGAATCTGAAAAACATTCCCGGCACCATTCTTGAAAAGGAGAAAATGGGAAATGCCACCGGGATGGAGTTTTTGAACAAAGTTTTCTATATCACGGGCGGCATTATGCTCGGACAGATCCGTGAGATCTCCGGCATCGACGGTACCACCCTGCAGAACTGGGTCAAGCGCGGATGGGTCGGCAATCCCACCAAAAAAACCTACGATAAGGAACAGCTCGCCCGTATTCTCATTATTAATATGATGCGCGATACGATGCAGCTTTCCCGTGTCATTTTCCTGCTGACCTACGTCAACGGTGAGGACGAACGTGACCGCATCGTGACCGAAAGCCAGTTTTATGACTACATATGCAAAACACTCGAACACGTCGCGTCGCCGGATTCCGCCGGACTCAACGATCTGGAAAACGTCATTGAAGATGTAATCGCGGATTATGAGGAAGTCTCAGGCGGAGCCAAGCGAAGACTGGCGACGGGCATCCGCATCGTCGTGATTACCTATTATGCCGCGCTCATCAAAGCCGTTGCGGACGATACCATCGACTCACTCGGCGCGGACACCCGACGCAAACGCTGACAGGAGGGACGTATGAAAGTTGACAAACTCTGGAAACCCATTCTTCATGTCGCCCTTGCCGTGGGGATCACATGGCTCGTCATTCTCTTGACAGCAATTTTCGGTGCGGCGGCATTGAGTTCCGCAGAGGACGAGTCGAAGGGGCTTGGAACGGTTCTGTGGTTCGGACTCTATCATCTGGTCTTTTTCGGTGTACTTCTCTGGGTACGGCATTTCCAGAACGACGAACTGGAAAACGAATTCATCCGGAAGCATCGGGAAACGCCGTACAACGGTATGAAAGCGGACATCACCGAGGCAATTACCACGGATATTGTCGTGTATCTGCTGGTCTATGTGTCCCTCGGACTTTCGATGATCCTTGTCCTTTCCGGAACGGCGAACGAAATCTGCTTCGCTCTCCTTCCGATCAACTGCCTGATCCTGCTTCTGCACCCGATCCTCGGGTTTGTGATCCATCTGATCCTGTTCACTGTGGCGTATACCTACGCCATCTGCTTCATCCGGAAACGGTGGGCAGCCGGAAATATCGGAGCGGGCGGAAGCGGTGTCGTGTCGCAGCAGCACCTCAACGCCATGCGCTGGTCGAACCAGAACCGCCGCCGCTGGCACTGATTTTTGCAAACAAGCTACATTTATATTGTAAGGAGTGACATTTATGATTGAATGGTGGAATAATATGGACTTGGTAGGGCAGATTTTTGCCCTGATCGCGGTTCCTTCCACACTCGTTCTTGTCGTTCAGACGATCCTGCTGCTGATCGGGATCGGCGGAGATGACATTGATGCCGACGGTGTGGATATCACCGGCAACGGTGTCGGCGATACGCCCGGCGACGGCGGCGGGGACGGTCTCGCGCTGTTCTCGCTCCGTGGAATCATGGCGATGGCGGCTGTCGGCGGATGGAGCGGTCTCGTCATGTACGAAGCCGGCATCAACCTCACCGTGACCGTGGTGCTTGCCGCTGCCTTCGGCTTTATGGCGCTCGTCGGCATCGCGTACCTCATGAAGCTCGCCATGAAGCTCCAGCAGAACGGTACCCTCGACCTCGGCTACGCCATCGGCAAGGTCGGCACCGTATACATCCCGATTCCTGCGGAAATGAAAGGTTCCGGCAAGATCAATCTCACCATGCAGGAACGCTTCATTGAAGTCGACGCCATGACTCCCGCCAGCCGCAAACTCGCGACCGGGGAATCCGTCCGCGTTGTCGCGACCAACGAAAACGGCATGGTCGTCGTCGAGCCGCTGAAGTGATTTATGGAAACCTACCAAAAAAGTCGGAATTATTTTTACGTTATACACGGAAAAAAGATAGAAAAAAACGATGCAATTTGTCGGAAAATATGCTATAATAAACAAAAAGGAGATAAGATATGAAACTGTTTCTAACCGCAGTCACCATGGGAATGAACCCCTCCGTCCTTCTTCTGACCTGTGTCATTGTGCTGCTCGTTCTCACGACCCTTATCGTGATCCTGTCGCGCTACCGGAAATGCCCGTCCGACAAGGTTCTCGTTATCTACGGTAAAGTCGGCACCGCGCAGGACGGCTCCCAGCGCTCCGCCAAGTGTATCCACGGCGGCGC
>JBGVOJ010000101.1:0-1972 GCA_045126415.1 Eubacteriales bacterium
CGATGCAGAATACAGAGATGCTGAAGAGATTCATAGCCCATGTCATCATCCGGAAACATAATCTCGTAAATGTCCGCGACCGCTTTATTGACTTTTTGAACATAATCACCGCCATAGCATTTTATCCCTATCTGGTTCAGACGCGCAGCCATATAGAACAGTTTATCAAAATACCAATGGTTAGCAAAGCGAAAATCTCCGACAAGCCATTCTTCGTTTTCTTCGATCTGCATAAACATCATTTCCTGAGAGTGCATAATCGAATGTGCTTTTCTGACCCATTCCTTGGCTTTTTCTGTGTTCCCGTTTTCGTAATAGGTACGGGAAATCTGTCCGATCGCCTGCCCTTTATAGTAGCTGTCCATCATCTCATCGTTTTGTGTGTTGTACAGCTCCGTGCCGAGTTCGATAATTTCCTTTTGATATTTTTCCTTGTCGGTATCGAAATAAACCGACATCAGCATTTCTTTTACCTCGGCATTGTTCGGCATCTTTTTGTACGCTTCCAGCCAGATCGGAATAATTTCTTCTCTTTTGCCGTTTCTGAACATTTCCTCGGAGCGGCGGCTGCATTCCTCGAAATACTCTCTTTCGTCGATCTTTTCTGCCTGTAGCAGTTCATCGACTGTAATACCGAAATAACGTGAGATATCCGGAAGAAGAGAGATGTCTGGTGAAGTGATGCCGTTTTCCCATTTGCTTACTGCCTGATAGGAAACACCGAGATAATCGGCGAATTTTTCCTGAGATACTTTTTTCGATTTCCGAAGTTCCTTTAATTTGTCTGCAAGACTCATATTCATTATGATAATTCCTTTCTTCGTTGTTACAGCTGCAAATACAGTATATCATAAACTGAAAAACAATCAATAACCGGGATTTCTATTTTACAGTGTGATTCTCAACCGTATTGAGAAGACTATATCTCGGATGAGTTGTGGCGTAACCGAGTCTTCAAAGAGAATGTAGCCGGTATACTAAAAATAACCGCCCTGCAGAACTGTCTCTGTGGGGCGGTTATTGTATTGTTTGAATGGGTTCAACACATCAGCTGCGTTCTTAAACCTATAATTTCTTCCAGCAATCGTACACGGGACTCCAGTGCACAGCAAAGCATTTCCCGGCGGGATATCATCAATGTAATCCGAATCGAACAGTATGGCACGGAACGGAATATCCTGCGTAGTTTCTTTCTGCCACCATGCACTGCTGCTGCGGCTGGTGAGAAAATCAAGGAAATGCCGTTTCTCAGTAAATATTTTTGTGATTGTAGAACAAAATATAGGATTTGTCAAGGATACGTTAGATTCATGTTTTTTCGGAAATCGTTCACTCCACCTTAATCCTTTCCACTACAGCAGCGGATTTTGTAAGACGGAATACCGCCAGTCCGGAGAGAACCGACACGGCAATGCAGACTGCCAGCATGATGACACCTGACAGCCAGTGCAGTGTAACCAGTGCATCCATCGCGGTATTGATGATGACTGCAATCAACGGATATCCCACGCAGACTGTAATCAGCACCGCCACACCTCCGCTGTACAGGCTTTCGGTCAGCAGCATCCGCATCATCTGCCGGTCGGTCATACCCACGGCTTCCAGCATGGCGAATTCCCGTTTCCGTTCGGCGGCAGAGGACAGAGCGGTGTTTACGATGTTCAGCGCACCGATGAGGAAGATCATCGCAGCAAGGCTGTAGCCGACCGTTTGGATGGCGCGGATGTTCTCCTCCATTTCGGCAAAGCCGTCCAGTCTGCCGTCGATGTGAGCATACGCGGCGACGATTTCCTTTTGGGTGGTGTACGTGGAATTATCCAGAGCATCGTAGGCATCTTTACGTTCGATGTCTACATTGAGACGGAACGGTTCGCTCAGACGTTCGATTTCCGCACGCATGAGGTCATAGCAGTCCTCCTTGGCATTCAGAAGAAGACCGTAGGTTTCGCCTTCACCGAATTCTTCCAGAAAA
>JBGVOJ010000102.1:0-18052 GCA_045126415.1 Eubacteriales bacterium
AAGTTTCTTGGGGAAAAACTTTTTGAAAAAAGTTTTTCCCCAAACCCCTTTTCAAAAACTTTCAGACAAAAATGGATTGACAAAGTTGGATGCAGATTTCGGGAACTGCAGATTTCCCGTGCAGCCAGTCATTTATCAGATACATTATACATACAGGAGGTTTTTATGTACAATCAAACCGACGTCCGGTTTGCGGACGGCATCCGTTATTCGTACGATGACGCGCTTTCCGCCGAACTGGACAAGCTGACCCGTGTGCAGCTCTACGATACCCGTGCATGGCAGAAGTTCGTGAAGCTGTTCAAAAATCCCGGCGTGGACGACCATGACCGCGGCTGGCGCGGCGAATACTGGGGCAAAATGATGCGCGGCGCATGCTTCACCTACACCGTGACCCGTGACGAAAAGCTCTACCGTGTGATCGAGGAGACCTGCCGCGATATGCTGACCGCGCAGGACGCCCTCGGACGCTTCTCGACCTACTCCGTCGAAAAGGAATTCGACGGCTGGGACGTCTGGTCGAGAAAGTACATCATGCTCGGCTATCTCTACTTCCTTGAAATCTGCCGGAACCGCGAACTCGCCGACGAAATTCTCGCCGCCGTCTGCCGCCACGCCGACTACATGATCGACAAATTCGGCTACGCGGAAGAAGGCAAGCTCATTCTCCCCGCACGCACGAATTTCTGGGACGGCCTGAACAACTGCTCCATCATGGAACCGTTCGTCTTCCTCTATACCCTTACGGACGAGCCGCGCTACCTCGAATTCGCGGAATACATCCGTTCCTTCGGCGGCACGCTGAAGGCAAACCTGTTCGATCTCGCATACGAAAACAAGCTGCCGGTCTATAAATACCATGTCACCAAGGCGTACGAAATGATCTCCTGCTTCGAAGGTCTCGCGGAATATTCAAAGATCATGAACAGCGAACGCGACCGTCAGACAGTCATCCATTTCGCGGACAACGTCCTCGCAAACGAAAGCACCATCCTCGGCTGTCTCGGCTGCCAGTACGAATCCTTCGACCACGCCGCTGCCGAACAGTTCAACGAATCCCATACCGGCATCATGCAGGAAACCTGCGTCACCGTCACCTGGATGAAGTTTATGTGGCAGCTCTACCGGATCACCGGCGACCCAAAATACATGGACGAATTCGAAATTTCCATGTACAACGCCATGTCCGCGTCGCTCCGCCGCCACATCGACCCGGAAGCCAACGGCGGCATCGCCCTGCCGATCCACAGCTACAACCCGCTCCGTCACGCGCCCCGCTTCAAGGAAGTCGGCGGCTACAAAAACCTCGACGACAAATCGTGGTACGGCTGCTGCGTCTGTATTTCCTCCGCCGGATTTGCCCTCGAAGCAACCGCATCCGCCGCAACGGACAAAATCGGCAACCTCTACCTCAATCTGTACCGGAACGGTACCATCTCCACGGACGCCGTCGACCTGAAACTCACGACCGGCTACCCGTACGCGGAAGACAGCACCATCCACGGCAAAGTCACGCGCTACGACCTGCCCGTGAAGATCTACCTCCGCCATCCGAAGTGGAGCAAAACCGCCACACTGAAGTTCTCCGGCATCACGATCACCTCCGACAAGCCGGGCAGCTACCTCTGCATCGACGGCCTCGGGAAAGATTTCGAATTCGACTACATCCTCGACATGACGCCGTACGCGGTACACCCGTCCGACTGTGTTCCCGATACCTCCGTCGACCACTACATCGCCGTCCGCCGCGGTCCGCTGACCTACGCCCTCGACGAAACCCTCGACGCGGAACCGGTCATCCCGCTGACGGACGAAGCGATCCGGAACGCCAAGCACACCGCATCCGCCGACGTCGAATGCCGTTCTGCCCTCACACTCACGGCAGAAACCGGCGAAAAGATCACCCTCATCGACTACGCAAGCGCAGGACAGGACGAAGACCACAACGTCTGCGCATGGATCAAAACCAAATAAATACATAAGGCAGAGCCCCCACGGTTCTGCCTTACTTTTTCTATTTCTGAAGCTTGAAAATCTTCCTTAATTTAATCATATACACGGAAATGCACATCGTCATCACGATGTCAAAGAAAACGAAGAACACCGTTCCGATGAGCATCGTCGGCATGGAAAACGGGAAGAAATCCGCCGTCGTGAAAACCGTCCGCACGAGAATGAGACAGAGCATCAGCATGGAGTCCAGACAGGAAATCTTGAGCATCCACGCAAATACCTGGTTCATCCGTTCAAAATACATCTTGAAGATCGGGTACAGCGCCGCAAACAGTACATACTGAACCGCGTACAGCTTCGACGGCAGCAGAAGCAGCGCCAGCACCGACGTCACCCCTGCGTACATCCACGTCGTCTTCACGCCGCACTCCACCATGACAAGCATCGTCATCAGCGCACACAATACCAGCACCGACAGGTCAAACGCCGTCATCCCGAGCAGATACAGCAGCGCGACGCAGAGAGCTGCCATCACCCCGCCGAGGGCAATTTTTTTGGTCAGATTCTTCGAATGATTCATAAAAATCCCTCCGTCCACACAGACCGTCAGCAGCAGCTGATCAGGTTTCCGCCGCAGCATTCACAGCAGCTGTCGCAGCAGATGAGCGTCGAACAGGCACCGCAGAGGTCACAGTTTCCGACATTGTTCGCAGTGCGGTATTCGTCCCCGAAGCCGGACGCGCGCATTTTCAGCCGGTTCTTGGCTTCGCGGTATTCAAGATTGTTCGGATCAAGATAGCACGCAATCTCAATATAGCGGATCGCATCGTAATAATACCCGCGCTGGGTCAGGAGACAGCCCTTGAGGTAATTCCATTCCGCACCGCGGTCTCCCGACGGCGTCGAGTCGATAATCAGCTCCGCGTCGGAATAAAGTCCCTGCGAAATCAGCCGCCGTACCTCATAGAACGACGTCGTCCCCGACGACGTGTACGATGTTCCGTGGGACGTCCCGGCTTTCCCGGCACGTTCCTTCTGGATATTGTCGTACGCCTCGTTGATCTCCTTCATCACCGTTTCCGCGGAAGCCGCCGCCTCCGGTTTTCCGGCAAAATTGTCCGGGTGATATTGCCGCGCAAGATTCCGGTAGGCTTTTTTGATTTCCTCGTCCGTGGCGCTGCGCGTTACCCCAAGCACCTGATATGGGTCTCTCATCTATATAAACTTTCCTTTCAAGGAGCATTCTCTGCTATACTGTTACACTGTCATTCCGGGGAGAGTACCGTCGTCCGGTTCCTTCCCGTACAGCACCCGCCGCATGGACGCGGGCAGCCCGAGATATACAATATTCCGTACAACCGGCGTGAACGGATGCCCCGGATCAAGCCGGTCAGCCGCACGGCCGAGTCCTTCGAGGTCAAGCGGAAGCGATACCTCCAGCGACCCCCGCACAAGCTCCGTCATTTTTCCGTCTTCCGTCACCGCAAGATTTCCCCATCCGGCCGCCAGAGGATTGTACCTCCCCGCACGGATATCCCCCGCAAGGTCATCCGCCGCGTCACATATATACACAAACCGCCCGACATGCCGTCCGATAATCCCCGCAATCTCCGCAGCTTCTCCGTCCAGACCGAGCGCAAACACATATGCCAGCACCCCGCCGAACACCTCTGCCGTCTCGTCCGCGGAAGGACATCCCGCCTTCTCGAGTTCCGACAGCCGCGTCATCCGCGAAAAGATGTCGTCCGCCGCCGTTTCCGGCAGAAAACGTCCGCCGCGGTTCTGCATCAGCCGCAGAGGAAGCTCCGCCAGCACCGCACGTACCTTTTTCAGACCGCTCTCGTCGCAGAAATCATCCCGGTTCTTGAGATACGCCAGTACCGCCGACATCGCCGCCGCATAATCCAGCACCGCGTTGTCCCGCACGAACGTCCGCTTTTTCAGCGGATGTGCGGCACAGCGGAACGGCTCAACTTCCGGCGTGACCCCTTCAAGGATCATCCGTACCATCGCGAGCAGCGTAAAATCATAGGACAGCGTAAGCCGGGACGCCTGTCCCGTCACCCGTCCCATCGCCCGGCAAAGACCGCAGTATACCGCGCGGTACATTTCATATTCCATCACCTTCAGCTGCGGCACCTGTGGTCTGACATATCCAAACATTCCGACTGCATCTTCACAGAACAATGATTTATAATGTTCTTATGGTATATCAAATCGTCCGTTTTTACAATAGATTATTTGTAAATATTATTATAATAGTTTTCTGCACACACCGTTTATGAATCCGCTTAAATTTCACATATCCCTTGACATTTGCCCCTTTTTATGGCATAATCGTAATTGTAAAAACACCTCCTCTGCAGAACCATCCGCAGAGAATACGTTCACATTTTTATCCGGAGGAAATCATGAAAAAAATCCTTTCTGCGGCACTCGCCGCCCTCCTTCTTGCCGCTTCTGCGGGCACTGCGGTTTACGCCGCTGACGCTCCGGCAGGCGATGCGATCAAGGGAACTCCCACAATCGACGGCAAGATCGACGACGTATGGGCAAATGCCCCCGTTTACTCCATTGACCGTGTCAAGGACGGCCGTGACACCGGTCTGAAGTCCCAGTTCTCCGCAATGTGGGATGAAACCGCTCTCTACGTTCTCATCATCGCGGAAGACTCCGACCACTCCTTCGAAGGCGGTCCTTCCGTCGGCGACGGTATGGAAATCTACCTCGACCTCAACAATGCCAAGACCATGACCTTCGACGACGACGGTCAGGCATACTTCGCAATGTGCGCGAACGACGCCGGAACTCTCTCCTATGACGGTTCCGCATACGGCAAGATGATCCTTGAAGATGCCGCATCCGTTGCCATGACCACGGAAGACGGCCGCTACATCTACGAAGCAAAGATCCTCGCAGAAGCAATGGAAGTCGAATTCACCGAAAACATGACCATCGGCTTCGACATCCAGGTCAACGATCAGGTTTCCGGCGAAACCTCCCGTTCCGGCGCATACGGCTGGAGCGACGACATCAACAAGGCATGGGAATCCCCCGAAGTTTACGGTAACCTCACCTTTACCGCAGGCGGCGCGGCGGCAGCAGCTCCGGCGGCAGCAGCAGGTGAACTCGTAGTGGATCCGCTCGACGCTCCCTACGGCATGAATGTTGAAAAGACCACCTTCGCATACGGCGAAGACATCATGATTACCACCTGGGGTGAAAACACCACCGACTGGGTCGGCATCTACCACGCGGAAGAAGACAGTGTTCCCGGCGGCGGCTCCAGTTCCAGACAGTGGTTCTACTGCTATATGTCCGACGGTGAAGAACCGTGGAATCTGATGGACGGCGAAGGCCCGTATGCAGGCGCTCCCCTCGATCCCGGCAAGTACAATCTGTACTTCTGCTTCAACGACGGCTACGAAATCGGCAAGACCATCGAAATCACCATCCTCGAAGACGGCGAAACCGCAGCAGCTCCGGCAGCATCCGCTTCCGAACCCGTTGTGATCTACGGCGTTGACTATAAGGATTGCGGCGAAAACGTCAACCCCGAATTCCAGCGCTCCGAAAGCGGCATGGGATCGATTGCCCTCAAGCCCCTCGACGCAGCGACCGCAGCAACCTGCTGGTGGGACTTCGACATTGATGTTCCCGCAGACGGCACGGTCAAGTTCGTTGTAACCTACGCCGCAAACGGCGACCGTTACATGGACGTAACCTTCAACGGCACCACCCAGAAGGTCACCTGCCCGTCTACCGGCGACTTCGGTGTCTTCTCCACCCTTGAAGTCACCTTCGAAAACGTAAAGGCAGGCAAGCAGACCCTCCGTTTCGCAGCTCCCGCAGATTTCAACAACGATGACATCAAGACCCCGAACATTGACTATTTCGAAATGACCGTCACCGCAGGCGCAGCAGCAGCTCCGGCAGCTCCCGCAGCAGCTCCCGCAGCCGATGCAGCATGGGTAACCGAAGGCCTCGCAGCCCTCTATGACGGCGCAAACAACGCAAACGGCAGCCAGGACAAGGAAACCTCCACCTGGAAGGACTCCTCCGGCAACGGCATCGACTTCGAAATCGACCTCGATGACACCAACTACTGGACCGACAACGCGTTCCACGCAAATTCCGCATGGTGCTACTTCGATGACGCCATCGTTGACGTTGTCAACGGCGACAAGTTCTCCGTAGAAATCGTATTCGGCAAATTCACCGGCTACGGCGCATCCTTCAATACCTTCCTGAACTCCGATAACGACAACTTCGCATGGTTCATCCGCAACGACGGCGACTATCTTGAATTCAAGAACGCCGGCAACGACCGTCCGAAGGTAGCAGGCGGTATGGATTTCGTCAACAATTCCACCCTCACCATCACCTTCGACCTCGATGAATGTGAAGCAAACATGTACGTCGACGGCGAAATGATCGGCCAGACCTTCCCCGCATCCAACGTCGGCGCGGACACCATGTTCCTCGCTCACGCGGACGCATCCCGTAACTGGGAAGCAGACGTACACTGCATCCGTTACTACACCACCGTTCTTACCCCCGAACAGATCGCGCAGAACGTAGCAGCTGACCAGGCGAAGTACTTCACCGCAGCTCCTGCAGCAGCTGAAACTCCCGCAGCTGCCGAAGAAGCTCCCGCAGCAGCTGACGTGATCGAAATTGACGCAGCAGCAGCATATCAGGATTACCCGAACATGGACCTCCTCGCAAACAACGGCGCAGGTTATGCGTCCCTTGACGAAGCAGTTGCTTCTCTCGGCAAGACCGCAATCGCAGGCTACACCTTCGTTTCCGGTACCGAAGGCTTCGCTAACGAAGGTCCGGAAAACCTCTGGGACAACGATACCGCTACCAAGTTCTGCACCGGCACTTACCCGACCACTTCCATCGCTGTTCTTGACGGCGAATACGCAATCGACGGTCTGATCATGGCTACCGCAAACGACAACGCCGAATACAACGGACGTTCTCCGTTCGAATGGGCAGTTTACGGTTCCAAGGACGGCGCAACCTGGACTGCATTCGCATACGGTGATGACTACTTCTTCGAAGAAACCAACTTCACCTACTATGCAGCTCCCGTAACCACCGCTGATACCTACAAGTACGTAATGTTCCAGTCCGAAGGCGGTCTGGCAGGCGTATTCCAGGTTTCCGAAATCGCTCTCACCGGTACCAAGGTTGAAGCAGCTCCCGCAGTGGAAGAAGCTCCGGTTGTTGAAGAAGAACCGGTAGTTGAAGAAACTCCCGTGGAAGAACCTGCAGTTGAAGAAGAACCGGTTGCTGAAGAACCCGTAGTTGAAGAAGAAGTTGTGGAAGCTCCCGCAGAAGAAGCTCCGGTTGAAGAAGTTACCGAAGCAGCGCAGACCTTCGACTTCGGCGTAATCGCAGCAGCTGCAGCACTCATCTCCGCAGCAGGCTACGCAATCTCCAAGAAGTCCAGATAAGCACATAAACATACTCAGGAGGCGGCGGTCATTCGTCGCCTCCCGCCTTTTTATGAGGATTACCGCATGAAACTGACACAAAAACTCCTTTCCGCCGCCCTCGCGTCCCTTCTTCTGTTCTCGCTTCCCGTATCCGCAGCCGCCGCAGACATCCGGTTCCCCGAAATCGCCGAATCGAACGTCTTCACCGCGCCCACGCTCATCACGGAAGTCGACACCAAAGCCGAACTGGACGCTCTTTCCTCCACCCTCCCCACGACCGCCGTTTTCACCGCGAATGACAGCGGGGATATTCTCTTCGCGGACGGCACCGTCGCCGGAACCCCGGTCGAAATCTCCGACCTCTGCGGCAGCATCATCCCCGCGTTTGAAGTCTCCACCGAAGCGGCCATGACCGCCGTGACCGACAAGCTCGACGCCGCCGAAATCCGTGACTTCTTCATCGTCTCCGAAAACAACGAAATTCTCCACACCGCCATCGACAAATCCATCTGGTGCCGCACCGTTCTCCGCGTGACCGACGCCTACAAAACCGCCGACGGATCCTATGACCTCATGAAGATCCGCGGCGACGCCAATTCCGTCGGCTGTCATGTGGTGATCCTTCCCGAAGAAATCTCCGACCGTTATCACGCCGATTACCTCGAACGCCGTCTCGTCGGCGTCTGGACGACCGCACCCGCTACCGAATACGGCAACATGGCGGCTATCCTCTCCGGCGGCAACGGCATCATCACGAAGGATATCCCCGGCGCGAAGACCGCCCTCGCCGAAAATTTCGAAAAGAATACCATGACCCGTCAGATTCTGATCGTGGGTCACCGCGGTATGCCCGGTTCCTACCCCGAAAACACCATCGAAGGCTCCCTTTTCGCCATCGAAGCCGGCGCGGATATTGTTGAAAACGACATCTATATCACCAAAGACGGCGTGATCGTCGCCATGCACGACGGCGATATCAGCCGTACCACCAACGGCGCAGGCAACGTCGAAAGCTTCACCCTCGCCGAACTGAAGGAATTCCTTGTCGATACCCATTCCGCCCACACCGACTGGCGCATCCCGACCCTTGAAGAATACTTCATCGAATGGAAGAAGCTCGACAAAACCAAACAGCTCTTCGTCGAAATCAAATCCGGCAAAGCGGAACTGATCGACGAATTCATCCGCCTCGTGAAGGAATACGACATCGCCGATCAGGTCAGCGTCATCACCTTCTCGCAGGACCAGATCATCCGCCTGCACGAAGCCTTTCCGGAAATGTCGATCGGCTTCCTCACCAGCGGACTGGTGAACGGCGTGTCCGAACAGGTCTTCAAGAGCATCATCCGCAGCGTCCAGAAACTCGAGACCACCTTCAACCATAACCTCGACGGCATCACAAAGGACTACTTCGCCCAGCTCAACGCACACGGCATCACCCAGTGGCCGTGGACATACCGCGACCAGAGCCAGTTCATCCAGCACTTCCTTACCGGTATCAACGGCATGACCACGGACTATTCCAACTGGATCGGCGAAACGTTCAAATACTGCTACACCGGCGAAGGCCTGCAGACAACCGAACTGACCCTCACCGAAGGCGAAACCCTAGAAAACGTCTTCCGCACGATGACGTACAGCGGCACCGACAAAGCGGGCGGTGAAATCAAAGTTGTCTCCGGCGACTGCGTAACGGCAGACGGCAACACGCTCACCGCGACGGCAGCCGGCGAAGCGTACATCTACGCGACCTACACCACCGCCGTTGTCACCAAGCCGATTCGCGCAACGAGCGACCTCATCAAAGTAACGGTCAACGCAAAACCTGCGGAAGCCGTACCCACGGAAGCGGTAGACGATGAATCCCCGGCAGACCCCACCGATTCTGCGGAACCCACCGCTGAACCCGACATCGTAAATATTCCCGACGAAGAGTCCTCCGCCGGAACTGGCGCCGGAGCCGTTGCCGGAATTGCGGCAGCAGCCGTCGCGGCAGCCGGTGTCCTGACCGGACTGTTTATCAAAACCAGAAAGAAATAAAATCCCATCCGCCGAACAAAATACCGTCCCCCTTTCGCCCGCGGTCAGCCCAATAAAAACTGGAAATTTTCGATTACTGTATCTATGAACGAGCGGACAGTTTTCCGTATTTGATAAAACCAAACTCCACCCTTATAAGCCGGCAATACACAAAGGGGCGGCGTCTGAGCCCCTTTGTGCGCCGTCCGCGCAGTACATAAAATTGAAAAACGACCTGACGGTCGTTTTTCTTCCTTCCACGCCAACGGCGTGTCCCCCATAAAAAAGCACAAAAAAACGTGATTTCAAGAGCTTTCATAGTGCTAAATTAAAATAATCGGATTTTTTCAAAAAAGGTATTGACAAAAGATACACAGAGTGGTATAATCTCAGCGTTCGAGAAAATTTTCAAATCAATTGTAGTTTTAATCGGAGGATTAACAGTATGTCCACATACATGGCTAAACCCGAAACGGTTGAACGCGGCTGGTATATCATCGACGCAGCCGGCAAGCCGCTCGGTAAGACCGCTGCTGCTGCAGCGAACATTCTTCGCGGTAAGCATCGTCCGGAATTCACTCCCCACGTTGACTGCGGTGAATTCGTTGTAATCATCAACTGCGATAAGGCAGTTCTCACCGGTAAGAAGCTCGACCAGAAGTTCTATCGTACCCACTCCGGCTATATCGGCGGCCTCAAGGAAACCAGCTACCGTAAGCTCATGGCTACCCGCCCGGAATTCGCAATGGAACTCGCAGTAAAGGGTATGCTCCCGCACAACTCCATCGGTGCAAAGTCTCTCACCAGACTGAAGGCATATGCCGGCTCCGAACACAAGAACCAGGCTCAGAAGCCCGTTCCGTACGAAGTTGAACTGTAAGAAAGGTCAGGTAGAAATTAATGTATACAAGTGCTAAGCCTTATTTCTATGGTACCGGCAGAAGAAAGAGCTCTGTAGCTCGCGTTCGTATCTACCCCGGCACCGGCAACATCACCATCAACGGTCGTGACATCGACGATTACTTCGGACTTGAAACCCTCAAGCTCATCATCAACCAGCCCTTCGGCGTAACCGGCACCACCGGCAAGTTTGACATCGTTGCAAACGTACGCGGCGGCGGTATCTCCGGTCAGGCAGGCGCGATCCGTCACGGCGTATCCCGCGCTCTCCTTCTCGCTGACGAAACCTATCGTCCGATGCTCAAGAAGTCCGGCTTCCTCACCAGAGACCCTCGTATGAAGGAAAGAAAGAAGTACGGTCTCAAGGCAGCTCGCCGTGCATCCCAGTTCTCCAAGAGATAAGTTCGCCCTGGCGGGTGTACAAGTTTCTCGGGTCTTGGCTGCAAACCATACCGAATATGCAAACCGTCCGATTCACGTCGGACGGTTTTTTATATTTGTACAGAATCGCTTGACATACTTCTATATCCGTGATATAATCAAACTGTACTGTTACCAATAATACAGTTTGTATTTTCACGGAGTTCTTCCATGACCAATCCAGCCAAACTCAAATTCACCCTCACCCACATCCTGTGTTTCCTCTACTGCCTGTTCATCGTATGGACAGTTCTCTTCAAAAACACCTTCTCGTTCAGTGAAATTCTGGAAATGACCCGCCCGCGCAGCATCAATTTTCTTCCGTTTTACTATGACGAGGAACTCAGTCTCCGGTTCCACCTTTGGGAAGTCCTGATGAACGCCGTCCTCTTCTTCCCCTTCGGCGTCTATCTGAAAATGCTGGACATCCCCTCCCGCAAAGCGATCCTGTCCGGCTTCCTCTTCAGCCTCATTCTGGAACTCTGCCAGCTTGCCTCCGCTCTGGGTGCCTGCGATATCACCGACCTCATCACTAATACCTCCGGTACGGCGGCCGGCGTATGCCTGTATCTGCTCATCGTAAAGCTCTTCCAAAACCGGACAAAAATCAACAAAATCCTCTGTATCCTCGCACTGACCGCCACCATCCTGCTGGGACTGCTGCTCCTGATGCTGTATCTGGCGAACCGCTGACAAACCCGAATCCGCAAAAAAGAGGTATCCTTATGGTAACTGCCATCTACTCCTTAACCTACGTCCATGGCGCAGAACTATGGCTCCTGTTCTGGTTCCTTTGCGTTCTTGGCTATGTGGGAATCTGTCTTATGCTGAAGCCGAACCGCACAAAAAACGGAATCAAAACCACCATGATCGGCCTGCTGATCGCAGAAGTCGTCATCGACCTCGCATGGGCGATTATCTACTACCACAACGGCACTTATCTGAATTACGGCGTCGGCGCAGTATACGGTTTGTTTTTGTGGATTCCCGTCTTGGTCATCACATCTATTATTGTGTCCGCAAGAAACAAATTTGTCGGTGAGAATCGTTGTCAGAGCAATCAACCTGAATCCTTACAGGAGGAGCATACTGATGAAGAAACTTAACTTCAAAGTCCAATTTCGCATTTGCATAGGTATTTTAATCCTCTGCTTCGTGCTTGCCCTCCTAACAAAGCAGGGATGGTTCTCCAACATCGCCTGGATTTCCTACGGATTGTTCTTCGCAATCAACCCCGTCTGGCCGCAATGGGTTTACGGCGACCCAAAAATGCTGAAACTCGGCTGCCGCATTGCCGGAATCCTTGCAATTGTTATAGGTCTCATCACACGATTCGGTGTATAAATTCCAATCCCATACAAAAAACGTCCGACTTTACCATCGGACGTTTCTCATTTTCCATATCAAACCGCCCCAACGGCAGCCACAATCCCTCTCGTCAGCATTTCCTGCGGCAGTGCGTGTACCGCACCCGCTTTCCCTTCCGCGACGGCAATCTCCAGCGACAGCGGCAGATGCACAAACCCGGCACGGATCCCGCGCGGCTTACAGTATTCCACCGCTGCGTACATCAGATCGTTGCACACATACGTCCCCGCCGTGAACGAAACCGCCGCAGGAATGCCCGCTTCCTTCATTTTCTTCACCATTTCCATCACCGGAAGCCCCGTCACATACGCATCCGCGCCGTCCCCGATGGGCGTCAGTTCATACTTCACGCCCGCGTTGTCCGCCGCACCCGCGTGCCGCACGTTCACCGCCACATACTCCGGCGTAATGCTCCCGCGACCCGCCGCCTGTCCGAGACAGATCACCGCCGCAGTTTCCGCCGGATCGTATTCCGCAATCTTCTCACACAGAAGCCGTCCGCATTCGCCGTACACCACGGGCAGCGTCACCTTCACAATCTCATGCCCGTACAGATATCCCGGCAGTGCCAGAAGCGTCTCCAGCGACGAATTCCGCCCGCTCCCGCCGAACGGCTCAAACGCGCTCACAATGATTTTTTTCATTATTAAATCTCCTTCTTACAGATTGAAGTTTTTTGGAAGGGGTTTGGGGGAAACTTTTTTGAAAAAAGTTTCCCCCAACGTCTCTTATTTCTTCTCCGCAAACGCTCCGGCAAATGCCCCCGCAAAAGCGGAGTCCGTCGCCTCGCGTTCGTACTGTCTCGTGTACAGGCTGTAGTAATACCCCTTTTCCGCGATCAGCTCCCGGTGCGTGCCGGATTCCACGATCACGCCGTCGCGTACCACCAGAATGATATCCGCGTTCCGCACAGTCGACAGACGGTGTGCGATCATGAACGTCGTCCGTCCCGCAATCACCTTTTCAATCGCGTTCTGGATGAGCTGCTCCGTGAACGTGTCAATCGACGAGGTCGCTTCATCCAGCACCAGAATTTTCGGACGGCACAGAATCGCCCGCGCAAACGAAATGAGCTGCTTCTCCCCCGTCGAGAGCAGGTCGCCGCCTTCCCCGACTTCGGTATCCAGTCCCTTTTCGCTCTTTTCGATAATCCCCGCCGCCGAAACGGTCGCGAGCGCTTCCATGATCTCCTCATCCGACGCGTCCGGTGCCCCATATTTCAGATTGTCGCGGATCGTCCCAGAAAACAGATGCGGCGTCTGAAGCACATACCCGATGTTCGAATGCAGCCAGAGCTGGGAACGCTCCCTCGCATCCCGTCCGTCGATCAGCAGACGTCCGCTCGTCGGCTCGAAAAACCGGCAGACGAGATTCACGAGCGTCGATTTGCCCGCGCCCGTCTCCCCGACAATCGCCACGTTCGTCCCGTGCGGAATTTTCAGATTAAAGTCCCGCAGAACATACTCGTCCCCGTCGGGATATTTGAACGACACATTTTCAAATTCAATGTCACCCTTCAGTTCTTCCCAGTTTTCCCGTTTCGGCTCGAACATATCGCCGTATTTCGCGATAACCTCCGCCGAATCCGCCACGTCCGACTCCGTCTCAAGCAGTCCCGTCAGACGTTCGATGTTGACCTGCACCGTAATCAGCTGCGACAGACTGCTCACAATCCACCGGATCGGCTGCATGATTCCCATCGAATACGACATGAACAGCGACAGCGTTCCGAGCGCCATTACGCCTTCGCTGTTCAGGATTCCGCCGCGGTACAGCACCAGCGCCAGCGCAATGTACGACGCGGCCGTCAGCGAGGTCCACAGAATCCCGCGGTACCGCGCTTCACTCACGGAAATCCGCTTCATTTCCGACGTTTCCTCCGTGAAGCGGCCGTACATTTTATCCTCCGTCACGAGCGTCTTGACCGTCTTCGCGCCGGTGATGCCTTCGTTGAAACTGCCCGTGATCTTCGAATTCATCTCACGGATCTTCCGGTTCGCGTCGGTCAGCTTCTTCTGCATCAGCGCGACAATTGATGAAACAATCGGAATCACCACCAGCACGATCAGCGTCAGCTTCCAGTTTGTCCGGAGCATGACCGCCAGAGCGCCGACCATGTACGTGATGTTCCACACACAGTCCATCAGATACCACGAAACGAGCGTCCCGATACGTCCCGTGTCACTCATGACGCGGGCGTGGACATACCCGACGCTGTTCCGGTTGAAGTACGAGAACGACAGCGTCTGCAGATGGTCGAAGGATTTTTTCTTGAGGTCGCGCCCGATGTACATCTCAATTTTGGACGACATATAGGTACTGTTTACGTCAAAAATGATCTTCAGAATCAGGAACAGCGTGTACGTCACCACAAAAGGCACGATTGTGTCGAGCGTATTCCCGCCGATAAAATGGTTGATCGCGTATTCCTGATACTTCGGCAGCACGATATCCACCGCCGAACCCGCGATGCCGAGGAGGATCATCCCGATCATCATCGGCGCGTGGGGTTTCAGATGCGGCAGAAGCCGCGGAATGCCAAACAGCTTCAGATGTGTAATTTTTGTATTGTTTTCATCCATGATGTCATCCCCCTTATCCTGCAATTTCCTCGGGAAGTCCCGTCTGGATGTCGTTGATTTTCTTATAAATGCCGTCCGCCTTCAGCAGTTCCCCGTGTGTACCGGATTCTGTGATGCGTCCGCCCGCGAGAACGACAATTTTATCCGCCCCCATCAAAGTCTGGATGCGGTGCGAAATGAGAATCACCGTCGAATCCGCCGTCTTTTCGCGCAGCGCGGCGCGAATCTTCGCGTCCGTTTCACTGTCGACCGCCGATAAACTGTCGTCGAAAATCATCACCGGAGGCGCGGACGCAAGCAGTCTCGCGATCGCCGTCCGCTGCTTCTGCCCGCCGGACAGAGTCACGCCGCGCTCACCGACGGTGGTTTCATACCCGTTCGTGAAATTGCGGATGGTCTCGTCAAGGCACGCCGCACGTGCAGCCTCGGTGATCGCACCTTCGTTCGCGTTCACATCATCAAACGTCATGCCGATGTTTTCCCGCAGTGTACGTGAGAACAGGAACGGCTCCTGCAGGACAATCCCGATATTCTTCCGCAGGGACGACGCCTTGATTTCACGGATATCCCGTCCGGACAGCGTAATCTTCCCGCCGTCCTCCGGCAGATCGTACAGCCGGCACAGGAGCGAAACAAGCGTGGACTTGCCGCTGCCCGTCATGCCGAGAATCCCGACCGTGGAACCCTTCTTGATTTCCAGTGAAATGTCGTGCAGAATCTCCGCCGACTCGTCATACCCGAACGACACATGATCGAACACGATATCTCCGCTCATATCCGCGTCCACGGCACCGGGAACGTCCGCTTCCGGCTCTGCCGCCATGATTTCGCCGATACGGCCGATGGAAACTCCCGTCTTGCTCATTTCGGAAATGACACGCCCGAGCGAACGTACCGGCCACGTCAGCATGGAGTTGTAGGAAACAATCGCAATAAAATCCCCCGTCGTCAGGCTGCCGTTCACACAGAGAACCGTCCCGACCACGAGAATAATCATCACCTGCAGACCGGAAATGAGGTCGCCTGCCGCCCAGAACAGCGACATCAGACGGCTGAGCTTGACCCACGCGTCGCAGTACACGTCGTTCTGCACGGTGAACTTGTCCACTTCGTATTTTTCCCGCCCGAACGCGCGGACGACCCGCACGCCGGTGAGGTTTTCCTGCACAATGGAGGACAGTTTCCCCTCATTTTCGTCGCAGTACTGGAATCTTGCCCCGATTTTCCCGTGGAAAAACGCGGAATACGCAATCACAATCGGAATGGACACCAGCGCGATGCACGCCAGCGTCGTGTTGATGCCGAACATGAAGGCAAGGGACATCCCGATCAGCAGCGTCGTGCTGACCACGGACGTAAGCTGTTCGGACAGGAACGCCTTGACCGTCTCCACATCGGAGGTACACCGCTGGATAATATCGCCGGTCTGATTCTTCATAAACCACGCAAACGGCAGACGGCTGATGTGATCGTACAGCCGGTTGCGCATATTTTCAACGAGAGTCTCCGATCCCTTCCGGTTATAGACGTTTTCGAGGTACTTGCAGCACCCCATCAGGACGGCGATCCCAAGGATCACCGCCGCAATCATCCCGAGCGCACGTGCAAGAGTCATGCTTCCGAGAGCATCGACCGTTCCCCGCAGAAACGCAGGAACATCCGCCGGCGCACCGCCGAGCAGTGAATCGACGGTAAAGCTGATGATTTTGGGAATAACCAGTTCGCAGAGCGAAGCCAGCACGGACGCCGCAATGCTGATGACAAAAAACGACCTGCAGCCGCGCAGGAAGGAAAAGAGCATCTGGCGGTTGAAGCGACCGGTTTCCCTGTTTTTCGTAGAGTTTTTCTGTTTCATAGTGATTTGGAACTACCGCTTTCTGATCCGGAAAACCGAGTGGAGGGTTCCGTTAATGCCTTAAATGCGAATGGTGGAGAGAGAAACGCCGGTGCTTCGTGACCACACGTTCACAGGAACCGTGCCGCCGGCATTCCGTACCATTATGCAGTATACCACAGAAATAAAATTTTAGCAAGAGGGGAAACCCGTGAAAAGCAGGAAACCGGTACTTTCATACCGGTTTCCTGCAGCAAATTTCTATTCGTCGGAAATTTTATTCCATGTGGTACAGCGCGTCCGTGACATAGCCCGGGTTTCCGGCAGCAATGCTGTCCGTGATGTCCGCGTCCATACTGTACATTCTGTCGAGGTCGTAGGCCACAACATTGTACCCCGGATGGATCTCCGCAGTATTTTTCACCTGCATATCATACAGCTCCATGAACCGTTCGCGGGAAATACCGAAATCATGCACCAGCTCCGCGATGCTCCAGCCGGCGACATCCGTATAGCCGTGTTCCGTCATCCAGTTGCCGTAGGTGTCACGGACTTCATCGGCTAAATCCAGTTTCAGTTCGTATTCAAACGACCGCCGGACGCCTTCCGCTTCATCGGGAGCATTGCCGTAACTGTAATATTCCGGCGGAGCAAGTTCTTCCGCGGCTACCTCAACAACAGCTTCCTCGATGACCGCCTCTTCGACACATTCCTCGATGACCGCTTCTTCAACGACCGCCTCTTCGACACATTCCTCAACAACCACTTCTTCTGCCGGAGCTTCTTCCACTGTCGGCGCGGAACTCATCATGAGCATCGGTGCCGGAGCTTCTTCGACGACGGCTTCTTCTTCAACAACCGCTTCTTCCGCAGCCACTTCCTCTTCCACGGCCTCTTCGATGATTTCTTCTTCCGCAGCGAAATCATCTGTGACATCCGCCAGAGCCGTGGAATACGCCATTGCCGCTGCCGGTTCTTCTATAACTTCTTCAACCGGTTCTTCTGCGGGAGCTTCCATACCGCTGCCGCCGGTCAGCTTTGCCTTGTACAGTACCGGTGAACCGTCCTGGCCGTTATCCGCGTCCGCCTGTGTTTCGGGGACGGTTCCTCCCGCTTCCGGTGCGGCTTCGTCTGTATAAAACATATCCGCCGTGACCGTTGTATTTTGACTTTCCATCGCGGCATCCTTCGTCATCATCGGGACAACCCGGAATCCGAGCGTCACCAGAAGAACAAAGCACGCCGCAATGCTGCCGTATTTCACAAACCGGTTCCGGAACGCGGGCGTGAGGATCTTCGCTTTTTTCCGGGATCGTGCCGCTTCCGCCGTGACCTGTGCCATGACGGCGGCATGAATATCCGTCTTCGGGGACGGATACGCTTCCGCCATCAGACGCCGGTAATCGTCCATGGAAGCATTCCGCAAATCATTGTCATTCATAAATATTTAAAACCACCATTTATGTTATGTATAAAAAAGTTTCCGTCCTTCAAATCCGCACTAACATAATACATCTTTCCCGGATTGA
>JBGVOJ010000103.1:0-4336 GCA_045126415.1 Eubacteriales bacterium
GAAAAAGTCATGACCGGCTTCGGACACAACACTGTACTTTCCGTTGCTGACACCGTCATTGACGCTGTGAAATCCGGTGCGATCCGGCACTTCTTCCTTGTCGGCGGATGCGACGGCGCAAGACCCGGACGGAACTACTACACGGAATTCGTCAGGCAGACGCCTGCGGACAGCGTGATTCTTACCCTCGCCTGCGGAAAATACCGCTTCAACGATCTCGATCTCGGCACCATCGGCGGTCTGCCCCGGATCATGGATATGGGGCAGTGCAACGATGCGTACAGTGCAATCAAGGTTGCCGTGGCTCTGGCGGAAGCCTTCGGTTGCGGCGTGAACGATCTGCCTCTGTCCATGGTTCTGTCGTGGTACGAACAGAAAGCCGTGTGCATCCTGCTGACGCTCCTGCATCTGGAAATCAAAAATATCCTGCTCGGTCCCAGTCTGCCCGCGTTTGTATCGCCGAATGTGCTGAATTATCTGGTGGAAAACTACAATATCGCACCCATCTCCACACCGGAAGCGGATCTGAAAAAAATTCTCGGGTAAACGATATTTCACTGCCATCCCTGTCGATCAAGTTCTTTCTCACTCTTGCAAAATCCGCTGATCTGTGCTATACTATTCTCACGGGCAGTGCCCGAATCTAACTTTTGGAGAATGCTGTTTGAAGAAGAACAACACCTTGGAGTCGGTATTGTAAGCGGGAGGCTGCACATCCGATTCCGCATGCCTCCCGCAGGATCATGAATTTTTCATAATTTTTGATTTTTTGTGTGAGGTAACAAATGTACAACGATATCATCATCCGTCCCGAGACGGAAAACGACTACCGTGAAGTAGAAAATCTGACCCGTGAAGCATTCTGGAACGTCTACGTCCCCGGCGCTTCCGAACACTATTTCGTTCACATGATGCGCTTGCATCCTGACTTCATCCCCGAACTTGCGTTCGTGCTTGAACTGGATGGAAAAATCATCGGCAACATCATGTACACCAAAGCGTGGCTGGAAGACGAACACGGCGAAAGGAAGGAGATTCTTTCCTTTGGACCGCTCTGCATTGCACCGGAGTATCAAAGACAAAAGCTCGGAAAAATGCTGATCGAGCATTCCTTTGACGCGGCACGAAAGATGGGCTACGATGTGAACATCAACTTCGGTAATCCCGCCAACTACGTCGGGCGAGGGTTTGTCAGCTGCAAAAAGAAAAATGTCTCTTTTGTATGCGACGGGAATTTCCCGACGGCGCTTCTCGTCTGTGAGCTTGTTCCGGACGCACTTGACGGCAGAAAATGGATGTACATTCCCAGCACCGCCGCCGACTGCTGCGAGGACACCGACGCTGTGGAAGCGTTCGATTCGACCTTCCCGCCGAAGGAAAAGGTGTGGATGCCCAGTCAGGAAGAATTCTACATTTACAGACATTCGTCGGTTGTACGGTAACAAAAAACGGTACGGAGAGTAAATCTCCGTACCGTTTTTTTTCTTGGTGCTTTTCAATTATCGAGACATTCGAAGATTTTCTTCCAGACGTCTCCGTCCTGTGCGGTCATGCGGTTCCAGTCCCACGATTTCACGAACTCCGCTTTTTCCGCGTCGGACGGGGATTTTTTCAGCAGTTTCGTTTTTGCGGAGACATATTCGCCCAGATATTTCACCGCGTCCTCCGTATAGTTGGGGTTGTGTCCCTTGCTCTGTACCAGCATCATTCCGATGTTTTCGCGACCGTCCAGACCGGATTTCAGGGCATCGTAATGCACTGCTTTGTGACACATCGGATCGTTGTCCGAGTAGATCAGCAGGACGTTCGCTCCGGTTTTCTTCAGGCTTTCCACGGCGTTGTATTTCACAAATTCCGGATTTGCCTCCTTTTCCAGAGCCATGATCGCTTTGCGGTACCCCTTCATGATCCCGCCGAAGTAGGAATTTATCAGCAGTTCCACCGACACAAAGCCGGACAGAACGACCGCATGGGAGATCTCCGGATGCAGCGCGGCAATGTTCAGCGTGGAAAATCCTCCCCAGCTGTGTCCGACCACGGAAATATCCTGTCCCGTGAATTTACCGTCCTGTTTCAGCACGGTGATGCAGTCGTTCAGATCGCACAGGGACTGCGCCATGCCGTTCGGGGTCTCCCCGCCGGATTCCATGCATCCCGTGTGGTCATAGGAAAACACGCGGTATCCGTGCCGGCAGAGCATTTCGATCTCCTTCATGTACGACCGGTGTCCGCCGCCGAATCCGTGATCGAACACGATCAGTCTGCCGGGGACGGGATTGTCGTAGCTGTAGATATACCCCTGCAGATTATATCCTCGGGAAGACCGGAACGGATATGCCTCCTTTTTCAGTCCGTCGAAATCGTCCGACGAGAAATAATATGCCGTACCGTTGTCATCGCAGCGGGTATACGCCATGCCGCGGTACATTTGGATGATCCGTTTTTCAAAAATCATTTTCTTTCACCTCCGCTGTTCAGCAGTTCCTTTTCAAGAAGTTTCACCATGATTCCGGTGTTCAGTTCCATGGCGTCTTCGGGATAGATCGACGGTACGTTTCCGTGATAGAATCTTTCACGGAAAAAACGCACCGCGTCCGCATGGGTTCCGCCGTCCCGCAGGATTTTTACAATCCCTTCCGCTGTCTCTACGGCATTTTTTCGGCACAGCGAGAGGTAAAACGCCGTTTTTTCACGATCCAGCAGGCCGTAATGCGGCAGAACGATTCTGTTAATTTCAAGCGCCTGGGCTTTGGTAATGGAATCCAGTGCCGTCTGATAACCGACGAGGTAGGAAGGAAACACGATCTCTCCGCCGTCGTACACCCCGAGCGTCTCCGTAGCGAGCAGGAGTTTTTCGGACGCCAGATAATACCCGACCGAACATTTTGTATGCCCGGGAAGTTCCACCACGGTAAACGACATATCTCCCGCGCGGATCACGTCCCCTTCTTTCACGGAGATATCCACCCGCAGTTCTTCCAGACGGTCTTCGTATTCCGGAACGCCGCACTTAGCCGCGAATTTCCGGTCCAGTTCCCGCATGACATCCCGTGCGGTGGATTTGGCAAAGATCTTCACGGCGTACTCTCCGGCAGCCACTTTCACCTCCGGATACCGCGCACAGATATACGGTGCTCCCGCGGCGTGGTCGTAGTGGGAATGGGTGAGGAAGAGATAGTCCAGCGGGCGGCTGCCGAGGACTTTACGGATATTGTCCGCCACGGCGTATCCGGTGAAGGCGAATCCGGTATCGTACAGAACGGCAGTCGTGCCGTCGTCAATGAGGAATGCACTGTCCCCGGGATGAGCACGGACATCGGTAATGGTAAGCTTCATGGGAATCTCCTTTTGTGCCTGTCCTCTCTATGGAAAGTTTCTGTACATCATTATATCTCCTGTCGGGGAATCTGTCAAGTTTCCGGCAGATTGACTTTCTGCTCAAAATGTGGTACAATTCTTTTCGGGATTATTTTCCGCACAAAAAAGATACGATACCGTGAACAGAAAAGAAGGGAAGAGATAATGGAGTATGAATATCTGATCGCGGGACTTGCAGCAGCTCTCGCAGGCATCGGGACAGGACTTGTGGGTCTGAGTGCCGCCACAGCCATGGTACCGCTTCTGATCGTTCTCTGTCCGACTTTCGGCGGAGAACACGGCGCGTATATGGCTACGGCGATTGCTCTGGCCAGCGATATTCTCGGATCTGCAGTGACCACGGGCGTATACGCAAAAAACAAAAAAATCGATCTGAAGCACGGCTGGCTGATGGCAGCGTGCATTATCGGAATGTGTACGGTCGGATCTGTCGCCGCATATTTCACGCATCAGACCGTCCTCGGCGGATTCTCCCTGATTCTCTGCACCGCCATCGGTATCCGCTTTCTCGTGAAACCCGATTCGAAGGAACGTCCCGAAAAGGACGGCACTGTCCGGCTGAGCGTCCGTGAGATCGCCGTATCGCTGTTCTTCGGGCTGACCATCGGTTTCGGTACCGGATTTTTCGGGACCGGCGGCGGTATGATGATGCTGATCGTCTTTACCGCCATGCTGGGTTACGACCGGCTGACCGCCGTGGGTACCTCCACCTTCATCATGACCTTTACGGCTCTCATTGCATCGGTCAGCCATATCCTGATCGAGCCGGCCATTCTTCTGGAATGCTGGGATTTTCTTCTGCTCTGCATCGTCACGGCTACCTTCTTTTCCCTCGTCAGCGCAAAATTCGCCAACAGGGTCCACGGAAAGATCGTCGGTTATATCACGGGAGCCATCCTGCTGACGCTCGGTCTTTCTATGATCGCGTTGGAAAATCTCGACCGGATCAATCCGGTGT
>JBGVOJ010000104.1:0-2421 GCA_045126415.1 Eubacteriales bacterium
CTTCAAGTGTGACAAAACCACCGGGAAAATCACCGTCACCTTCGAGAAACATAATATCGTTTTCCGGCTGATCCTGCATGACTTTCAGTTTTTGCCGGTCTGCGTATCCGATCGTTTCGCAGCCGTCTGCAACAAAATGAATGTCCGTTGCACGGTGATGCGCTTCCCATGTGCAGGCAGACATAGGACGGGTCGTCAGCGGATGACATTTCATCGTGACGTTTTCTGCGATGACATCGTCGGTTTCAAGGAAGCCTTCTTCAAACATTTTTGCACAGTAGTCGAGTGCCAGCTTGATTTCCGGTGCAAGTCCGGCGTAGAGATGGCGGTTGCGGATGGAGTCTACAATCATTTCAGGTACCTCTCTTGTTTACAGATCAATTCGGAAAATCTGATAGGTGAAATTGATGTCGCAGTGGCTTTCATACAGGAGCGCAGCAGTACCGTCGGACAGCTCGGTCAGGCAGGAATATCCGTAGAAATCGTCGTTTCCGTTGATTTCGCAGAGCTGCTTCCATGTGGTTTTGCCGGTTTCCGGATTGTACAGTGCCGCACGGAGAACACCGTTATAGCGGCCGCTGAGGTCAGTACGGTTTCCGCCGTTGGTCGGGCATGCGACGAGGATCACGTCGCAGCCGTCAATTTTTTTCGAATACCGCAGAGACGAGATCATACAGTTGGAGCTGCGCCCGTTCAGAAGGATGTTCGTTTCGACGACTTCACCCCAGATGTAGTTGTCTCCGCACGGTTTTGCGTCCGCGTAGCAGATACAACCGAGCGGATTGCGGAAGATCGAGCGGATGGTGCCGTCGGAAAGCTCGGTGAGCTGATGTTCACTGGACGTATTGCCGATGGTGGGTGTACGTTTCCAGTGGATCCCGTCATCGGAGAAGATGAAACTCGCGCCCTGTACCCCGCGGATGTAGTAATAGCAAGGGAACAGGATCCGTCCGGATTTTGTCACCGTGCCGCGTCCTGGTGCGGTACCGTAGAAAGGTTCGTGCTGCAGCTTGACCTGCGGATTGAGAATCTGCGGTGCCGACCATGTTTTTCCCTTGTCGCGGCTTGTCGTCAGATAGAGAAAACTGGTCGACGCAACGCGGTACGGTGAGGTGTAGTAGAACAGGTTGCTGAGTTTCTTTCCGTGATAGAACAGATTGAACCAGCGGTCGGCAGTGTAGCCTTCGATTTCCGTACCGTCTCTGCGGAAGAGGCTTGCGGTGCCGGATTCGTCAAAATCTCCAAGGTAATAGTTATAATCCGGAGAATCGTAGTAACGCAGGAGGAGTTTCCCTTCTTCGTTATAGCCGGTCGACGGTTCCGGACGGAACGCAGAGGAGTTCAGCGCGACGCCGCCCGGGAACAGGTCGACCATGAGGTAGATCGTATCGCCGCGGACGACTACCAGTGGGTCAATGAACGCGGTGGAATAGCGGTTCATGCGGTTGCCGTTGTCGCCGAGGTAGTTCGCGAAGGTATAGCGCCAGCTTCTGCCGTTGTCTTCGGACACGGACACGATGGTATCGAGTCCGCAGCCGTCCGCGTGGGTGTTCCAGCGGGCATCCGCTGCCGCTACGACGGTACCATCGTCCATGGTGTACAGTGCGGGGATACGGAACTGATTGCTTCCGGACGCAGGAATGAACGGTCCGTCAAAAGAGATACCGTCGCACGGTCTTGTGCCGCACTCGTTTGCGGGGATGGTTTTGATACTCATAATTCTGTCATTCTCCCAGAAGAACTTCACGGTTGGTGCCGTAGAAAATGTCGTTGTGACCGGAAATCAGCTTGCAGAATTCCTCGAAGCGTTCCCAGTCGCCGTGGATGTCGAATTCGTATGCGTGCCCCCAGATGTAGTAAATCTGCGGAACATCCGGCTGTAATGCGATGAATTTTTCGCCGAGTTCGAACAGCTTGTCCCATTCGACATGGTGGTACACAGTCGGATTGAAGATGTGGAGATTCTGCTGAAGATCGAAATTATGCGTGGATGTGGTGGTGCGAGCGTATTTTACGCCGGTGCGGGTGCGGATGAGGTCGGCGACATGTTCGTTCATGACATGTGTGCCGCCCGGATACGCCATCCCGACGACTTCATAGCCCGCCAGTTCGGACAGTGCGATGCGGTCTTCCTCCACTTCACGGACAACATCCTCATCGGAGAGGTTCGACAGCGCCGGATGGGTCAGCGTGTGGACAGCGATTTCGTGCCCTTCATAAATTCTGCGCACTTCGCAGGCACGCGGCTTGACGTGCGCGACAGTCACGTCTTCGCGGATGAGGGAACCGGGTCTGCCGAGCAGTCCGGAGTTGAGATTGAACGTACATTTCAGCCCGTATTTTTCAAAAATTTTAATCAGACGCTGATCCTGCGTCACACCGTCGTCGTAGCTGAACGTGACGGCTTTCATTTTTCCGTTG
>JBGVOJ010000105.1:0-3949 GCA_045126415.1 Eubacteriales bacterium
ACACATCGTAATGCACGGCGTCGGGATGATAGGGAAGGTGCAGGTCGGCAATCAGACAAAGTTTCATGGTGTGTAAATTATGTAAAAATCAGAATCAGCCTTCGGGGAAGAAGAGATCACGGACTTTTTCGTAATGCTTCACAACCGGTTTCTGCTGCTGTGCGACGTAGGTCGGCAGAGCGACATTGCCGGAAAGGATGGTTGCGGTCTTGTAGACAAATCCGGAGAACGCGTCATAGATGAATTCGAAGCCGAGACTGCGGCCGTCGAGAATGGTGTCGATCATGGCGATGGAAGCCTCGTCACGTGCGCCCTTGTACTTCAGAACGACGTCGTAATACTGCGGCATGACGCTCTTCCATGTTTCTGCGGAAAGTGCCGCGAACATGGTGGCGACCACATCGTCGCGGACAGCGGTCAGCGGAACAGCGGACGAGCTGACGGAACCGCCGGCAACCGTGAAGTAGGTTGCCTGGTCTTCGTTGTACTTGGGGTAGGGAATGATGCCGTAGTCGAAGTCGCAGTTGTCACGGTAGCTGGAGAGGGAATCGCTGAGGGTACCGGTCGTGAAGATTGCGTTCTGGGTGGTGAACAGGTCGATGTTGCTCTTGGTGTCGGCGGTTACGTTGTAGGAACCCTGACTGCCGTAGAGAAGGTTTTTGAGCTTTTCGATACCATCCACGGAGCGTTCGTCCGAACCGAACAGAACGGAAATTTCACCCGTGTCGGACATTTCCATGATGTCAAGTTCAAAGGAATAGAGATAAGCAACCGTGGAGTTGGATTTTTCTCCGGCGAAGCCGTAGATATCCCCGTTGCCGGTCACGCCGTCCCCGTCTGCGTCCTGATAGAACGTGACGACGCTGTTCAGAAGATAGTCGATTGTCCAACGGCCTTCGTTGACTACATTGTAAATGTCTTCCATCTGGTTGTCGGCGGCCAGATTCTTGTTGTAATAATAGCAGTAGGTGTTCGATGCCAGCGAGAGGCAGATGTCGCTCATGGTCAGGAACATCTTGTTGTTGACGGTCAGATTGTTGATGGCATACTGCGGATACCACGGCTTTGTGAAGTCGATGTCCAGTTCACGGATGTTGCGGAAGATTCCCTGTACGGCGTATTTGCCGGTATACATGGTATGACCGAGATAGAGGTCGTATTCGTCGTTGCCGGACATGACGGAATTGCGGATGTCCATGGCAAGCTGTTCTTCCGCGCCGGTGTTGTGAACGATCACGGCATTGAAGCGCTCTTCCACGTCAAGATTCCGCTGGTAGACGGCATCGTTCAGAACGTCGCCGGTCAGTTCTTCGGAATACTGGAATTCACCGTAGCGTTCCTGATAGAGCATACGGAATTCCGCGCCGCCGAGGTCTTTTTCACCGAGACCGTCGTCCACAAGTTTTCTGGCTTCGAGAGAGTCGTACTCCTCCTCGGGTGCGGTTTCTTCCGCGATTTCTTCTGCAGCGGAAGGCGTATCAGTCGCCGTGTCAGCCGCGGGATCGGTTTCTCCTTCGGCACAGGCGGTCAGCGAAGAAGTGCAGAGCAGGGCAGCCAGCAGCAGAGTGAAGAGGCGTTTTTTCATGACAGATTCTCCTTTGGTTTTTTTTGGAAATTATTGATGAATTCATTATAGCATATTTCGGGAAAATATACAAGAAAAAACTTAAAAATAATTTTTCATACATAATAATTCCTAAAAATCCATTCCCAAAATGAAAAAAATATGCTATAATAAAAAAGAAATCATTCCAGAACGTGTCAGAAAGGATGAAACCATGATAACAAAAGCATTGCTGGAAGAAGTTCTCGCGAAAGCCATGTCCACCGGCGCCGACTTCGCCGAGATTTTCGTTGAGAACACCCGCTCCAACTCCATCCACATGATCGACGGCCGTGTCGACAGCATTACGGATAACACCATCGCCGGTGTCGGTATCCGTGCGCTGCTCGGTGTCCGCTGCGTCAGCGCGTCCACGATCGACCTTTCCCGTGAAGGTCTGCTGCGCTGTGCGGAACAGGTTGCGGACGTCATCGGCGATCACCCGACCGCGCTTGACATACACCTCACCGAACGCATTTTCCCCGATATTCACGCGATCAAAAGCGTTCCCGACACCGCGAAGAAGGAGACCAAGATCGATCTGCTCAAGGCGGGCTACTTTGCCGCGAAAAATTATCACGAAGACATCGCGCAGGTTTCCGCAAACCTTCTCGACGTTGATCACAACATTCTGATCGCCAATTCCGACGGACTTTATACCGAAGACCGCCAGATCCGTACCCGCATGGGCGTGAGTGCCATCGCGAGCCGCGGCGGCGAAAACCAGTCCGGCGGCATGAGTCCCGGACGCCGCATGGGTCTGGAAGTATTCGACCTCTTCCCGCCGGAAGAGATCGGACGTGAAGCTGCGCGTCACGCTCTCGTCAACCTCAGCGCGGGCTACTGTCCCGCAGGAAAAATGCCCGTTGCCATCGAAAACGGCTTCGGCGGCGTTATTTTCCACGAAGCGTGCGGTCACTCCCTCGAAGCAACGTCCGTTGCGAAGAACACCTCCCAGATGGCAGGAAAGCTCGGTCAGAAGATCGCCAACGAAAAGGTCACCGCCATCGACGACGGCACCATCCCGAACGCATGGGGTTCCATCAACATCGACGATGAAGGCACGCCGTCCCAGAGAAAGGTACTCATCGACAAGGGAGTTCTCAAGTCCTACATGATCGACAAACTCAACGGACGCCGCATGGGTATGCAGGAAAACGGCTCCAGCAGACGTCAGAGCTTCCACCATTCTCCTACATCCCGCATGACCAACACGTTCATCGCTCCCGGTACCGACAAAAACGAAGACATCATCGCGTCCATTGAATACGGTCTGTACGCCAAGAAGATGGGAGGCGGTTCCGTCAACCCCATCAGCGGCGCGTTCAACTTCGCGGTCAGCGAAGCGTACATCATCCGCAACGGCAAGATCTGCGAACCTGTCCGTGCGGCATCCCTCATCGGCACCGGTTCCGAAATCCTGCAGAACATCGACATGGTCGGCACCGATATGGAAACCGGACAGGGTATGTGCGGCTCCGCATCCGGTTCCATCCCGACCGACGTCGGTCAGCCTCTCATCCGCGTCAGCGAAATCACCGTCGGCGGCAGATAATCACGAGTGGAGGTAATTATGGAAAAGTTTGATATTCTGAAGAAAATCGTAAAAGAATGCTCCGAAAAAAACGGCATTGCCGAATATGAACTGTATTATTCCGAAAACGCAAGCATCCGCGCGGAAACTTTCCGTGACGAAATCAGTGCATTTTCCTCCAGCGTCGGCGGCGACCTGCTTTACCGCTGCATCGTGAACGGCAAGCTCGGCTACGCAAGCACGCAGTACCTCGACGAAGCCGAAATGGAAAAGCTCGTATTACGTGCAATGGAAAACGCGTCCGTTATCGAAAAGGAAGAGGAAGCGATCATCTACGGCGGTGCGGCTCCGGAAGCGTATCATAAGGTTCCGGAATGCACGTTCACCATGCCGAGTGCAGCTGTCATCCGCGAACGTGCGATGAACAACCGCAATCTCCTCTACGCGGCGGACGATCAGATCGCCGACGGTACCGCATCCGGCGCATCCGCAGGCATGAGCCGTACGTTCCTGTTCAATTCGAACGGTCTCGACCTCTCCAGCTTCACCGGCAACGCGGGCGAATCCTTCCGTGTCGTCCTTGACAACGGCGAAGAAAAGCAGACCGGCGGGGAATATCTTCCGAACGGTTTCGATAAACCCGATTCCGAACGTCTCGAAAAGATTACCGAAGCTATCACGAAGGCACGCGCGAAGTTCGGTGCGGGTACCGTGAAGACCGGCAAATACAATGTGGTTTTCCAGAATGACCAGATGGAAGCGATCCTCTCCACTTTCCTGTCCGCGTTCTTTGCGGACAACGTCCAGAAGGG
>JBGVOJ010000106.1:0-5670 GCA_045126415.1 Eubacteriales bacterium
CGCTGCTGCTCATGGAACCGGACTCGTCAATCAGCAGTGCCACTGCCAGATTCATAGATTCTTCCAGAAGTCGGTTGTTATAGAATACCTTTCCGTCTTCCTGTGCGAAAGTTCTGGCATTGATCCGGCGCCCCATCAGAAGATTCGTCTGTTTCCCGCCGTCACGCCGATCTTTGAAAAGATCCGTCACTCTGCTCTGAATCCGTTTGGATAAAAGCAGAAGCGGCGGTGCGATACGGGAATAGCTCTGAACCAACGATTCCTCCGGCTGAGCGATACGGTGGATCGTCACATGAATTCCTTTATGGGCATTCCCGTATTCAATCCGATCCGCTTCGTCCTGCAGTTCGGCAGTCAGCTCATCTTCCATCTGTGCTTCCACAAGTTCCTCTGCCATACCGGTCAGAATCCGGTTCATGTCCTCCTCTGTGGAGGTATAACCGGAACCTTCGTAGGTATTGTCATGGGTAACACCGGGATTGCTGCCTTCATCGAAGCTGTCGGTTTTCTCAAGAGCAATCCGTCCGGTTTCTTCCGCAACAACCTTCTGAATGATGGTCTTCTCCAGTTCTTCAGCATCTCTGTCATGCATGAATTTTCCGGCAACCGGCTTTCCTTTTCCAAGTGGTATGGGTGTATTTCCGCCCAATTGTTCGGAAAGCTGTTGTTTTGCATCTTCCTGATTTTTGCGGAACCGTTCGATCAGCTCCCGGATATACTTCCACCATTTCAGCAGAATCCGGTTGGTGCAGTCATACCGGACACGGGCATCGGTATCGTACACGGCGTCATCCGCCAGCGGAATGCATTCCACCAGCTTCTCCATATACACACCGCTGTATCCGGTCAGGTTATTCACTTCTCCGGAACGGCAATACTGGAGCAGAAGATTGCATAGAATGGCAAATCCCATGTCTCCGCGGTCGATCTGATCGGTAATGGTGGGTATGACTTCCATCATACGGATGCTGTTCAGCAGAATTCCGGTACGGTAGACACCCGGAAATGCATCGCACATCCGTGCTTCGATGTAGATATCCTCCAGGATATTGCTGATGGTATGTGCCGCATGTGCGACTGCTGCCAGTGCCGGTTTATCCTTATCGGCGATGTACTGCCGGTATTCGTCCAGCGCATCCTGTTCATCCATCGTCAACTCATCCGGTACGTTCGGATAGAATCTGCCGGCATCCAATGCTTCGCTGTAGACGGCAAGCATGGTGAAATCGGTATACAGAATATGACCCAGCTCATGTCCGGCAAGACCCGCAATGCTGTCCGCACGCAGTTTTCTTGTGGGGTAGCTTCGCGTGATGGAATTTCCGGTGCGGTAGAAATGGGGAGTAAATTACTTTTGATCGACGAAGACAGAAGTGCCACCAACTTTATGATCCGGGACTCCATGATGCAGCGGATGGTACAGAAGGAACCGATCATTCCTTTTACCGATCGGGTACAGGAATTATTCCACAAAAAAGGAGTATCGACTATCCTGGTAATCGGCGGCAGCGGAGAGTTCTTATCCGTAGCGGATTCTGTATATGTGATGGATGAATTTCAGATGAGCAATGTATCCGAACTGGCAAAACAGGTCAGCGGGGGGACGGTCTGTCACAAAAATACTCCTGCTCCGGAAGCGGTGTGGGAACAAAACAGAATTCTTAGAAAAGAGGGATTTACGTCCTATCCGATTGGAAGCGGAAGCGAACGTCTGGAGGTTATGGAATTTCAATATCTGCGTATTGGCGATGAAGGTATTGACGTGCGGGGATTACACGATATCGTGTCTGTGGAACAACTTCAGGCAATCGGCTTTATTTTACGGAATCTGATGCTTTCTTCTACAGAAAATGAAATTCCGCTGGCAGAAAAATTGCAGATTCTTTATGAGAAATTAGAGAAAGAAGATTTGGATTTCCTCTATTCCTCTTACTTTACCACCTGTGAACGGTTTCTGGTGATGCCGCGTAAACAGGAGGTATATGCTGTTATTAACCGAATGAGAAAAATACACTACAAAAAAGGAGAATGACAGAATATATGAGAACAAAATGCAAAGATATTCTGCAAACAGAATGGTATCTGATAAAATTACTGTTTCAGACAGACTGGCTTCTTGGTGGACTATACTGGCTTGTAGTTCTGATAGGTGATTTCATACCACTGCTAAATGTGTGGATATGGAAACTGGTTCTGGATACGCTTACGACGATATATCAGACAAAAACCGAGATTGCGGCGATCTGGCTGTATCTGGGGCTTTATCTTGGGTTACAGATGGTCGCATCTCTGCTTTCAAGAGGCAGTACGGTTCTGTATGCGCAGATAAAAAGGAAGGCCACCTGTCATTTGGATTGTGCTCTCATGGAGAAGATGGCTTCTGTGAATGTTTCCTGGTTTGATGATCCGGCAAACCGGGACAAAGTGGAAGCAACAAAAAGCAGCAGTCTGTATGTAACCGGAAACCTGCCCTGGGCGATCAGTACAATGATACAGGTTCTGGTGTTCATCAGCAGTCTGATACTGTTTTTGTCTTATAACTGGCTTGCAGGCTGTCTTTTCCTGATCACCTATATTCCGGGGGCAGTTCTGTCCTATCGGAATAACATCAAAATTGACGAGTGGTCTATAGAAACAATCCCGGAAAACCGAAAAAAAGAATACTACAAATCTCTGCTGACAGGTGCTTTTGCCGCAAAAGATCTGCGGCTCTACAATCTGGCACCGTATTATAAAGAAAAATACAATACACTCTGGGACAAAATACGCCGGGAACGCGAAAAACTGTTCCGGGAAGGAACGGTCAGTACCTTTACGGCTTCCTTACTCACATACATAGGGATCGTAGTTATGATATGTCTGTCTGTACAGGCGGTATGTCAGCGAGAAATGCTGCTTGGGACATTGGCTTTGTATGTAGGGCTGGCACAGTCTGTGGGCGAAAACTTTCAGGAAATTCTGGAGAATCTGGTGTGTCAGATTGAGATTGATGTACCGAGAGTCCGGAAAGTGCGGGAATTCCTGCAGACAACCGAAACAGGAAAAGATATGGTTTCTGTCAGTGAATCCACACCAGCAATCATAGAGAGTCCTTCGATTGTTTTTCAGAATGTCTGTTTCCGGTATCCGGGAAGTGAAGAATTCACCATCAAAAATCTTTTCTTTACCATTGAAAGAGGAAAAAAGGCGGCACTTATCGGCGTAAACGGTGCCGGAAAAAGTACCGTAGTCAAACTGCTTCTGGGATTCTATACCCCCACATCCGGTCAGATTCTGCTGAATGGGAAAGACATCCGGGAAATTCCAAAGGCAGAGGTATACAGAATGTTCAGTGTCTGTTTTCAGAATGTACAGTCATATTCGCTGACCGCACAGGAAAATATTGCATTATCCGATGTGGAGCGGATGAACGATACACAGGCCGTACAGGCGGCAGCTCAGGCATCCGGCGCGGACGATATGATATGTTCGTGGGAAAATGGCTATGATACGGAAATGACTCGCCAATTTGCGGAGGATGGAATGGAACTTTCCGGCGGACAATGGCAGAAAATCGCTTTGGCGCGTGCCTTTTTCCGAAACGCCGGATTTGTTATTCTGGATGAACCTTCCTCTGCTTTGGACCCGGAGACAGAAGATTACATATTTACATTGTTCCGCAAGCTGTGCAGGGATAAAGGCGGACTGCTGATTTCTCACCGCCTGTCGAGTATTATGATGGTGGATGAAATTCTTCTGTTGGATGACGGCACTCTGCGTGAACATGGAACTCACGAACAGTTGATGCAGAAAAACGGCATGTATGCGGAGATGTACCGGATGCAGGCAGAAAAATATGTGGGAGGTACTCATGCATAAAGGTATCGAATGGCTGAAAAATATCGGATATGCCTCTAAGATCATCTTTGCAGCATCCAAAAAGTATTTTATCCTGAAGATGTTCTTTTCTCTGGTTTCTTCTTTGCTTCCGTATCTGCCATTGTTTTTATGGCAGCAGCTGCTCAACGGATTGGTGGCGTATACAGCCGGCGAGAACGATGTGCTGCTGTCCTCGATCTGGTTTTTCACTCTTTCCTATTGCGGCGTACTGCTTTTGAGTAAACTGGTGGATGCATTGTCGAAGTTTGTACAGTACAAATATAATGATGCAATCCAGTATTATCTGGACAACCTGATGGTTGATAAAATGGCTTCGGTTGACCTTGCCTTTTTCGATTCCAGCCATTTGCAGGACAAGATGAATAATGCCTGGATGTTGGTTGACTCCACCCAAAGCATGGTTTCCTTTGTATTTGATATGTTCCAAAAGGGACTTCGTCTGGTAATTTCTTTTTCCCTGCTCTTGTCTCTGGGATGGTGGTGTATTCCGATTGTAATCCTGCTCAGCGTTCCTTCTGTACTGGGAGATCGAAAAATAAACACCCTGAATTACCGGTTTGAGAAAGAACAGGCTCTTGGCAGACGAAAGATGGAATACTATAAAAATCTGTTTTTCGGAGAAGGACATCAGGAGATCGTACTGTATTCCCTGAAAGACTATTTTCTGTCTCTGTATCAGAATGTATGGAGCCATTGGGACAGGATGCTTCGGGCAAAAGATGTGAAAACCGCGGTTATCCATGGCGTATCGCTGCTGCTTCTGACACTGAATGAAGGGATCGTGTATGTCGTTTCGGTGACAAAACTGATTGCCGGTCAGATGCAGGTAGGGGATGTGACTTACTATGTTTCCCTGCTGGCACAGTTCCGTGAGGACTTTACTTCTCTTTGTTACCGCATCAACCAGTTTGCCAAAGATTCTGCGGAGCTGCAGGATGTACGGGAATTTATAGAAATGAAACCGATGGTACAGACCGACAGAACCAGAGTTCCCGGCGGGAATCCGGAAATTGTCTTCCGGGATGTATCCTTCCGCTATCCCGAAGCAGACCGACCGGTATTGGAACACTGCTCCTTTACGATCCATCCGGGAGAATGTGTTGGGCTGGTAGGTCTGAACGGTTCCGGAAAAAGTACAATTGTGAAGCTGTTATGCCGGTTCTACGCCACAAGCGACGGGGAGATTCTGATCGACGGGGTGAACATCCGGGAGTATCGGTTGGACAAACTTCGCGCTTTGTTCGGAACCCTGTTTCAGGAGACTGTCGCGTACAGTTTTACCCGGCGAGAAAATATCGCTCTGTCAGATCTTGACGGCATAGAAGATGCAGAACGAATTGGCAAGGCTTGTATTCAGAGCGGAGTGACGGATTTTACAGCGAATTGGGAAAAGGGTATCGACGAAAATATGACTCGTAGGTTTGCGGAAGACGGAAAAGAACTGTCCGGCGGACAATGGCAGCGTGTAGCGTTAGCCAGAGCCTTTTTCAGAAATTCTCCTGTTATTCTGCTGGATGAACCTTCTGCCGCTCTGGACCCGGTGGCAGAGCATCGGATATTTGAGGATTTCAAGCAGATTTCCAAAGGGAAAAGCACAATTCTGATTTTGCACCGCTTATCCAGTATTCGCTTGGCAGACAAGATACTGGTGCTGGAAAACGGACGGATTCTTGAAGAAGGGGGGCATGATGCACTGCTGGCAAAGGGAGGCAGATATGCATACCTGTTTGGATTACAGGCAAGTAAATATGTATAATGAAAAAAGGAGATTCTTTTATGGAACGCGAAGAA
>JBGVOJ010000107.1:0-2267 GCA_045126415.1 Eubacteriales bacterium
CCCCACAAACCGGCTACAACAGTCCAAAGTTTTTGCGGAGCTTTTTTCAAAAAGCGACCGTTTCCCCTGCACGTAACCCTCGCACTTTGTATATTTTGTGGACTTCCTCATTTATAGTTTTGTATTGAAACAGACAGAAAATTATGTTATAATACACAAAAAGTAATATTCAGAACGGAGGATAATTCATGAATACTCAGCCTTTGCAGCATCACATCGCTCTGGCGGCGGATATGCGGCCGCTCCTGCGCTACGACGGTTCCGTCGACTTTGAAACGTGGCGCGAAACCTGTACGGAAACCCTGCGCGACCTGCTCGGGATGGACGAATTCGTCGAATGCGAACCGATCTTCGAAATCACGGAAGACGGCGAACTGAACGGAAACCGGCGGATCCACTTCACACTCCAGACCGAAGAGGGATATTTCACGCACTGTGACCTGCTCCTGCCGAAGGAACAGGAAGGTCCGCTCCCGCTCTGCGTCTGCCTGCAGGGACATTCGAAGGGTGCGCACATCTCGCTCGGTCAGCCGATCTATCCGGGCGACGAGGAAACGATCAAGGGAGGCGACCGTGACTTTGCCGTCCGCGCGGTGAAGGAAGGCTTTGCAGCGCTCGCGATCGAACAGCGCGCGTTCGGGAAGTGCGGCGGTACGGAAAACGGCCCCGCGTGCGACCGTCCGGCAATGACGGCATTCCTTCTCGGACGCACCCTCATCGGGGAACGCATCTGGGACGTCAGCCGGGTTCTCGACGCGGTTCTCGTTCACTTCCCGGAACTCGTCACCACCGACGGCTCCGTTCTCACAGGCAACTCCGGCGGCGGCACGGCAACGTACTACACGGCGTGTCTGGAACACCGTTTTGACGGCTACATGCCGTCCTGCGCGGTCTGCACGTACCGCGATTCCATCATCAATCTGCACCACTGTTCCTGCAACTACGTCCCGCGGATCGCGAAATTCTTCGACATGGGCGACCTCGCTGCGATGATCGCGCCGAAGAAGCTTGTCGTAGTCTGCGGCAAGGATGACCCGATCTTCCCGCTGAAGGGTGTGGAAGAGACGTTCGGCATCATCAGGGGACTCTACGAAGCGGCGGGCGCTGCCGACAACTGCGCAATGGTCGTCGGCGACGGCGCACACCGGTTCTACGCGGACGCCGGATGGAAAGCGATGAAGGAACTTCTGGCGAAATAAACACGACAACACATAAGGAGGCAACTATGAAAAGATCCGGAAAGATCATCACCCTTCTGCTCCTCTGCTCCATGCTGGTCGGAACCTTCCTGACAGCGTGCAGCGAAACAACCTCCGGGGATCCTGCGAACATCAGCAGCGAAGTTTCGGCGGAAGCAGCGGAAACCGTACCGGAAGAAGTGAAAGTCAATCCGCTGGAAGAACTTCCGGTGAAAGACTACGGCGGAGCAAACTACCACATTCTCGGCGACACCAACTCGAACTGGTGGATCATTTCCCTGAACAGTGAGGAAATCACCGGGGAAATCATCAACGACACCGTCTACGAACGGAATCAGTTCGTGGAAGAACGGTATAACGTGGATATCACTTCGCAGGAAACCACAGCAGCTGTAAACGAACTTCAGATGGCGGTACAGGCGAACAGTGACGACTACTCCGTCGTCTGGGAACGAATCAACAACCTGATCCCCACGGCGCAGGCCGGCAATCTGAAAAATCTGAAATCCCTCGACGCGTTCAATCTGGAAGCACCGTGGTGGGACGTCGACTCGGTCAAGGCACTGGCTATCAACAACAAACTCTTCTTCGCGTGCAACGACATCAACGTCCACACGATGGAAGGGTGCAGCGCCATGTACTTCTCCAAGGTTCTGATCAACAACAATCAGCTGGAAAATCCCTACGATCTCGTCCGGGAACAGCGGTGGACGATCGATAAAATGGGCGAAATGATGCAGACGGTCTCCGCCGACACCAACGGCAGCGGTCTGCGTGACGAGGGTGACACCTACGGTCTTGTCACCGGCATCGGTCAGTACCTGTCCTTAGTCAACGGCGGCGGTCTGCAACTCGTCATTCTCGAAACCGGCGAAGAAGGGGACAATTTCATCCTCAACTATGCCTCCGAACCGGTGATCCAGGTCACGGAAAAGGTCAGCAGCCTGCTGAACGACAAGAACCTGACCGTTATCGTCAACGATGACAACTGGGGCTACAACAGTTTCTACACGGACAAGAGCCTGTTCTACATCATGCAGCTCGGTTCCGTCATCGGTATCCGCGACA
>JBGVOJ010000108.1:0-2833 GCA_045126415.1 Eubacteriales bacterium
TGTCGGAGTCAAAGGGTGTCATGAGCTGCGGCAGATTCTGCACGATGGTCACGTCCATGCCCAGCTCCCGCAGATTTTCCGCCAGCTCCAGTCCGATGAAGCCGCCGCCGGCTAAAACCGCAGATTTCGGCTGATGATTACGGATATATTCCTTGATGCGGAAAGTATCTTCCACGGTACGGAGGGTGAAGAGCTTGTCACTGTCAAGTCCGGGGAGCGGCGGGGTCGTCGGCTTTGCACCGGGGGAGAGAATCAGTTTGTCGTAGCTTTCCTCAAATTCCTCGTCGGTTTCGAGATTTTTCACCGACACGGTCTTTCTGTCGGGATGGATCGCCGTGACCTCGCACCGGACTTTCATATTTACACGGAACCGTGTGAAGAAGCTCTCGGGAGTCTGAAGGGTCAGTTCTTCCGGATCATCAATCACATCTCCGATATAGTACGGCAGTCCGCAGTTAGCATAGGAGATATATCCCGAACGTTCGAACACTGTGATTTCCGCCGATTCATCCAGTCTGCGGAGTCTTGCCGCCGCCGATGCACCGACCGCTACGCCTCCTACAATTACAACTTTCATCTTATCGCTCCACCTTTCCTTGGTAATCGGCAATACCGCCGATGTTGGTTACGTTTGTGAATCCCATCTGTTTCAGTGCCGCTGCCGCCTGACGGCTTCTTCCGCCGGACAGACAGTGGACGAACAGAGGAGTATCTTTATTGTCTATGATAACCGCCGCTTTGTCAATATTCTGCAGAGGAAGATTTTGTCCGCCCGGGATATGCCCCTCCGCATATTCCTGTGGGGTACGGACATCCAGCAGGATTGCGCCGGAGGTGGTCTTATATTGCTTTACACCCTGATTGATATCGGGCTGTTTCAGAAAATCGAAGAATTTCATATTGTACCTCCCTGACTTGTTTCATCGGTTTCTTATTGTAGCTTTATTATAACACGCCGAAACGTCTGTTTCTGTGATATTGTCACAAAACATGAAAATACCACCTTCATCAACGGACGATACTTTTTTCATTCACTATTTATCTTTTTCACATTTTCCTCGTATGTGCAAACCAGCAGGAACTCCATATTGGCGGCGTTCCCAAAGTATCTGCCATCTTTTCCTTCCAGCTGATTCCCGAGATAGCCGGCATACTCCGGATGAACAGGTATATGAATCATATAGAACTTCAAAACTGAATATTTCGAGTTTTTTCGGAAAACCTATTGTATTTTTATAAAAGCAGGTGTATAATATTTATCACAATAAAAACAGGGGAGCTTGTGAAGCAGGCTGAGAGGAAGTCATCCAACTTCGACCCTTTACCTGATGCGGATAATGCCGCCGTAGGAAGTCATAATACAGGGATTTTTTACAGGAGGCATCCGCGAAAGGTGTCTCCTGTTTTTGTTTGAAATTGAATAACGGGGAGCTTGTACACAGGCTGAGAGGAAGGTGTGACCTTCGACCCGGAGGTATTCGTCACAGACGAAACCTGAACCTGATTTGGATAATGCCAACGTAGGGACTTTCTGTAATAATTACGGAAAATTTCCAAATCGGAGATTTCCCGTATTTTTTATTTTAAGGAGGTAGGTACATGGTAAAAGTAAACGGCGTGGAGCTGGATATTGCAGGAAATACGCTCGCAGAGTATCTTGCATCCACAAACTATGATCCGAAACGGATTGCTGTCGAGCGAAATGGTGACATTGTTCCGAAAGCCAAGTATGGAGAAACGATTCTGCAGGACGGCGACAGCGTAGAGATCGTCAGCTTTGTGGGAGGTGGTTGAGCTGATTCCGACAAAAGAGGAATGGTACGCAGCCCTGAAAGAACGGCACGGCGAAGACCTCCAGAACAAATTTATATCAGCAGCGGCGGCAATCTGCGGTTTAGGCGGACTCGGTTCCAACATCGCCGTCGCATTGGCTCGTGCGGGAATCGGCAAACTGCTGCTGATCGATTTTGACCGGGTGGAAATTACAAACCTCCATCGTCAGCAGTACAAAGCAAACCAGATCGGCAGGAACAAGACCGATGCTCTTGCAGACAACCTTCGTGAGATCGCGCCGTATATCGAGCTTGAATCTCACACCGTTCGTATTACCGAAGATAATGCGGTCACGCTTTTAGAAGATGCGGACATCATCTGTGAAGCCTTTGACGATGCAGAATGCAAGTCGATGCTGACGGATATTGTGCTTTCGGAAATGCCCGAAAAATATCTTGTCGCCGCATCGGGAATGGCTGGGCTTGGCAGTGCAAATTGCCTCAAAACACGCAGAATTACAAGCCGTTTTTACCTCTGCGGCGATGAAGTCAGCGATGTAAAGGATGATATCGGTCTGGTGTCATCCCGTGTAAGGCTCTGTGCCGCACATCAGGCACACACCGTCCTGCGGATTCTTGCAGGCGAATTTGAAACTTAACGAAAGAAGGAAAAACAAATGAACAACGACAAACTGATCATCGGCGGTCACGAATTTTCGTCCCGTTTTATTCTCGGATCCGGTAAATACTCCATGAAGCTCATCGAAGCGGCGGTAAAGGATGCCGGTGCGGAGATCATCACCCTCGCTGTCCGCCGGGCAAACACAAAGGAACAGGAAAATATTCTCGATTATATTCCCGAAGGAATTACGCTCCTTCCCAACACCTCGGGTGCAAGAAATGCAGAAGAAGCCGTCCGCATTGCACGCCTTGCACGTGAGCTTGGCTGTGGTGACTTCGTGAAGATCGAAATCATGCGCGATTCCAAGTATCTGCTGCCCGATAACGTGGAAACGATCAAAGCAACCGAAATTCTTGCAAACGAGGGCTTTGTGGTTATG
>JBGVOJ010000109.1:0-4800 GCA_045126415.1 Eubacteriales bacterium
TCCGGAAGTCTCATGCGGTCCCTGATTTCCGTCTCCACTACTTCTGAGGGCTTGGAGCGCTCCACTTTGTCGACTGGAACCAACTATATGTCAGCGCACAGACCCATCCAAATTCCCCAAAAAACAAAAAATCTGCACAGACAAACGACCTGTAACAGACGAAAGAGGTTTGGAGGGGAGTTTGAGGGGAACGTTTCCTCAGAAAAGGTGCCCCACAAGAAATCCGCACAAACAATATTTTATTCAATCTTCATCCCGTTCCACAGACCGGCATAAATGCCGCCCTTCTGGAGCAGGCTTTCGTGATTGCCGCGTTCTTCGATGCCGTTGTCGCTGATGACGAGGATTTCGTCCGCGTTTTTGATGGTTGTCAGACGGTGCGCGACCACGATGGTGGTGCGGCCGTGGGAGAGTTCTTCCAGACTGTGCTGGATCATCTGCTCGGTCGCGTTGTCGAGGGCGCTGGTTGCTTCGTCGAGGATCAGGACGGGCGGGTTCTTCAGGAAGACGCGGGCGATCGCTACGCGCTGCTTCTGACCGCCGGAGAGCTTGATGCCGCGTTCGCCCACGATGGTGTTGAAGCCTTCCGGAAGAGATTCGATGTATTCCAGGATGTTCGCGCGGCGTGCCGCGTCTTCGACCTGTTCGCGGGTCGCTGTGGGCGTGCCGTAGGCGATGTTGTCGTAGATCGACGCGTTGAACAGGAAGACATCCTGTGCCACGATGCCGATGTTTTCACGCAGGGACGAGCGCGTTACATCCCGGATGTCCGTGCCGTCCACGGTGATTCTTCCGCCTGCAAGCTCGTAGAAGCGCGGGATCAGGTGACAGATCGTCGTCTTGCCGCCGCCCGACGGTCCGACGAGCGCGAGCGTCTTGCCTGCGTCCACCTTGAAGCTCAGGTCGTGCAGAACGGTCTTTTCTTCTTCGTAACGGAAGGTTACGTTGTCAAATTCGATCTCACCCTTTACACGGCCGATGTCCTTCGCGTCCGGATCGTCCGCTTCGACGGGGTAGTCCATGATTTCAAGGAACCGCTTGAAGCCGGTCATGCCGTTCTGGTACTGTTCCACGAACGAAATAATCCGGCGCACGGGGTTCATGAAAATGCCGATGTAAAGCACAAACGCCGTGAAGTCACCCACGGAAATCTTGCCGAATGCGCAGAACATACCGCCCGCGATGTACAGCACAACCTGCAGGAAGTCGCCGATGAACGTCGTGCCGCAGTGGAACTCCGCCATGACCTTGTACGCCTTCGAACGCGCCTTCACGAACTTGCTGTTGCCCTTTTCGAACATTTCGTTTTCGTATTCACGGCTCGTGTATGCCTTCGATACGCGGATGCCCGCGATGCTGTTTTCCAGACCGGCGTTGACTTCCCCGATTTCCACACGGGTTTCCGTGAACGCCTGACTCATCCGCATCCGCAGACGTGCCGCGAAGATGACCATGATCGGCAGCGACGCGCAGACGATCAGCGCCAGCGGCAGATGGATCCGCGCCATCATGATGAACGCGCCGACGATCGAGATCACGGAAAGGAAGAGGTCTTCCGGTCCGTGGTGCGCCAGTTCCGAGATGTCCATCAGGTCGCTGACAATGCGCGACATGATCGTACCGGTTTTGTTGTTGTCAAAATAGGTCAGCGGGAGACGTTCGAGGTGGTCGAACACTTCGCGCCGCATATCCGCCTGCATGTCCACGCCGACCAGATGTCCGACGTAGGAGACGAAATAGTTGAAGAACAGCTTCGCAACATAGATGAGCAGCAGGATCACCGCCCAGACGACCAGAAGGTTGATCTGGTTGTTCGGGATGTAGATGTTCAGCATGTTGCGGGTGATGTTCGGGTAGATGAGGTCACACAGGGCAAGCATCAGCGCACACGCCATGTCCGCGAGGAACATCTTCACGTGCGGCCGGTAGTACCCGATGAACCGTTTGAGAATCTGCATGATATCGTCCTTTCGTTCTGTCGTATTTTTTTCATTATAGCAAATAATTCGCGGATTGGCAATACTAAAAATAATTAATCAGATTTTAATAATTCAACTTGCTGTCTTCAGCCATTCCGCCCCCGCGAAAAACTATTAATTAATCATTAATTATTTAAGCGTATTTAATTAAAAAAGCAGCCTTTTTCCCCGCGGGGATTATTGACAATTACCGAAAAATGTGCTAAGATGATAATGTCTCGAAAGGGGCTTTTTTGCCGTGCTTTTCCTTCGGAAAGACGGCACGGAATCCCCGCGCTTTTCCGACAAAATTTTTATAAAGGAGTATTTCCCCATGAAGCTTACCAAGCTCTTAGCGGGTCTCGGCGCTGCTGTTCTGACGGCTGCTCTCGCACTGACAGTTTCCGCCGCTGATCCGGTTGTAGTATGGGACTTCGCGAACGCGGACGACACCACCCTCTACAACGAAGACGGCACCATGGCGTTCAGCGTAAACAACGCCAATGCTGCCTATGACGCTGAAAATGCCTGCATGACTGCAGACGTTACCGGCGGCGACCCCTATTTCCAGCTCCCCAGCCGCGGCGATTTCCCGGCAGAAAACTGCTTTGTCAGAGTAAAGTACTACCTCTCCGGTATCTCTGACTGGTCCACCTCCATCTACTTCACCACCGATACCGTTGCATGGTCCGAAACCGGCCACTGGAAGGGCATCTACGACGGTGACGACGATGAATGGTGCGAACAGACCTTCTACATGACCGAATGCCCCGCATGGGCAGGCACCATCACCGCTATGCGTCTCGATATCTTCGACTCCGCATACGAAGGACAGCTTGCTAAGGTTGCTTACGTTGCAGTCTTCGGTTCCGAAGAAGACGCAAACAACTTCAACTACGCCGCATGGCGCGATGCAGGTTCCAACACCACCCTCGCAGTTCCCGCAGCTGACGCTGCCGCTGAAACCGAGGCTCCCGGCATCGGCGAAGCATATCCGGCTTCCGGTACTGCTGTTCCGGACGGTTCCGTCCTGATCGCAGGCGACCTCATCGGTTCCGTTATGGGCTGGGGTGACGCTGCCGCTGCAGGCCGTCACGCTGCTTTCGACGGTAATGTTGAAACCTTCTTTGACCCCGCAACCGCTTCCGTTGACTACTGCGGTATCGACGCAGGCGAAGAAATGATCCTCACCAAGATCATCATCCACCCGAGAACCACTTACCTCGACCGTTTCAACGGTGCTACCATCGAAGCATCCAACGATCCCGATTTCGCTGACGCAGTGGAACTCTACTTCAGCGTTGAACAGGCATCTGAAGTTGCTTACATCGACGTAACCGACGAAATGGAAGCCGATGCAAACACCGGTTACCGTTACTTCCGTTACATCAACTACATGAGCCACGGTGATGTTGCCGAAGTTGAACTTTACGGCTACGCAAAGGACGGCTCCAACCCCGACTACAGCGCAGCAGCAGCTTCTGCGGATGCTGAAGCATATATCGCTCTTACCGTTGCGGATGACGCAGAAGTAATCGACGACGATTCTACGCAGGATCTCGGCGGTTCCGGTCAGCCGATCCAGATTCTGGCAGATTATGGCTGCGGTTACTCCTCCCTCGGCGATATGGTTGTATTCAATGACGTTGACTTCGGCGCAAACGGCGCTGCATCTGCAAAGATGCACTTCGGTTACGGTGCGAACGACGGCTCCGCGACCACTCTCGCATTCTACATTGACGATCCCGAAGGTACTCCCGCATACGAAACGGAAGTAGGCTTCACCGGCGGCTGGACCATCGCAGAATCCGGCTGGGTTGATCTTGACCTTGCAGTTCCCGCAGGTACGCATACCATTTACGTGAAGTTCACCAACGAAAAGTCCGGTTCCGTCTCCGAACTGACCTTCGTTGAAGCAGAAGCTCCCGCTGCTGAAGAAGCTCCCGCAGCAGAAGAAGCACCGGCCGCTGACGCTGAACCCACCATCTTCGCGAACGCAACCGTTGTTGAAGTTTCCGGTCTCGAAACCGAAGGCGCAAACACCGGTGACATGGCAATCGACGGCGACATGGCGACCAGATGGTCCTCCAACACCGACGATGCTGCTCACATCATCGTTGACCTCGGTGCAGTTACCCCCGTTGATTCTCTCGACATTTACTGGGAAACCGCATGTGCTGCGGACTACACCGTTGAAGTCAGCGAAGACAACGCAAACTGGACCGTAGTTGCAACCGTAACCGACAATGCTGTCGGTGCATCTCCCGTAGGCGACGCAGTATCCCACAGCTGGGACACCGTAAACGCCCGTTACATCAAGATCAACTGCACCAGAAGAAACACCGAATGGGGCAACTCCATTTGGGAAATGGTAGCATACGCTGCAGAAGCTCCGGCTGCGGAAGAAGTTGTCGAAGAAGCTCCCGCTGCGGAAGAACCTGTTGAAGTTGAAGAAGTTGTTGCAGAAGAACCCGTAGTAGTGGAAGAAGAAGTAGTTGAAGAAGCTCCCGTTGAAGAAGCTGCTGAAACCTTCGACTTCGCAGTCATCGCTGCAATCGCTGCTGCTGTATCCGCTGCAGGCTACGCAATCTCCAAGAAGAGATAAAGAAATATAATTTTGTGGGGAAAACTTTTTTTCAAAAAAGTTTTCCCCACACCCTTTTTCAAAAGTTTCTCCCCCAATTTTTATCCCCTAAAAAACGACAAAAAAAGCGATGCACTTTCGTACATCGCTGAGCTGTAACAAGCGGATTACGGGGCTCGAACCCGCCACCTCAACCTTGGCAAGGTTGCGCTCTACCAAATGAGCTAAATCCGCGTTTCCGAAGTGCGCCAATCTCAC
>JBGVOJ010000110.1:0-2015 GCA_045126415.1 Eubacteriales bacterium
GCAGCGTTCGGACTGCTCCGCCGCAGAATCGTTCTGCCGGACATCGACCTGTCGGAAAACGGACTCGCGGGAACGCTTTCCCACGAAGTGACCCACTGCAAACGCGGCGATCTGTGGATCAAAGCATTCTGCCTGCTGGCACGTTCGTTCCACTGGTTCAACCCGCTCGTCCATCTGGCGGCGTTCCGATGTGAAATGGAAATGGAGCTGTCCTGTGACGAATCGGTGCTGACGGGATGCAGTGAAGAGACCCGCGCGGCATACGGGGAAGTCATGCTCGACATCATCCGCCGCTGCCGACGGAACCGCGGATCGCTGACGACGCACTTCAACCCGAAGAAAAACGCGGTGAAAGCGAGATTCACGAACATCCTCTACGGTTCCGGAAAGAGAAAAGGGCTGTGGCTGATCGCGGTATGTCTGGTGTTCTGCCTGATCGCGGGAGCGGTTGTGGCGTGTACGACGGATGTGCCGGAAGATGAAACTGAACCGGAATCCACGGAAACACCGGACGAACCTCTTCCGGAACTATCCGGATCCGGTGAATATCCTTCCATGGATGCTTACGTCAACGAGCGCATGGCAAAGGAAACAACCGCACAGTATTATTCTATCGGTACTGACGGAAGCATTTCAAATCAGCCGAAAACTGCCAACGTGACCGATACCAAACTGACTGTTCTGGAAAAGAAAGGCGAGGTCATCGGACTTTCACCGGACGGTGTACTGGAATGCTGGAGATATAAATATCTTCTGAAACTGGATGTCCCCACAGAAGAAGTTATTCCTGTGGGCGGACAGGAAGTAGAAGACGACTGGTTTGATCTGGAAGGACAGAACGGACATACCGTAGTCACTCTGCGGCATCCGGATGGGACATATACGATATTGATGGACGAAATGACCGGCGACAGTCTGGACTTCACCGGCTATCGGAATTCCTACGAAGAAGCGATCTACGACTGGTATGTGACGGAATACGATATCGATCTTCCGCTGTATGTGGAGGAATGGGGAAACCTGATTACACCGCCGGAAGGGGAGCATATCGGTAATACCCCGGTACATCGCTTTGATGGAGACGGTTGGGGTATCTATATTCCCATACAGGCATGGTATTCGTCCACCGATGCTATGGAAAACCAGTGGTTATGGCGTTCTTCCTACAATACCGGTTCCATGCTGACCGTGGATGTATTCAACCATTCGTTGGAAGACGAATATGTGACCGCTGAACTGCAGGGATACACTCCGACCGACAGAACCAACCGGATCTGGGAACTGCACATAGATGATATACACAGCTATTATTACTACTACGAAAAACCGGACGGCGGTTTCTGGCGTGTAACAATCGCATGGACGGATGAGGGAATCACAGATTATCCGTACATTGCCATCGAACCGCAGGTGCTGAAGCTGATGGCGGAATCGTTTGTGGTGATTGAAACAGCTGCGAACACCGTGGGCGGCAGAACATTGGTTTTACCAAGGGAATGGGATGACATTGCAGTTGTCCATACAACGGATACCGGATTCAGTGTATACGAAAAAACAGCAAATGAGTATTGGAAATCCAGAGATAAGTCAAATGATACCGGCGGATATGTGTGCTCTGTCAGTATAAGAACTAAGGAAGACTTCACCAAAACAGAGGAACATTTCAGGACTACAGAAGGGATTGATGTTTATTCCGAAGGATTTGGGCATTCCGTTGTGCTGGGGACGGATGCGGCATATGTATATACATTAAGTTCGGCTACTGATGTACCGTGGGATGGGGTACCGGATCCCAGTGAAGCACAGTACAAGCAGATTGAAAGCCAGATGTATACGGTATTGACTGCATTCATGACTCAAAACGGCATCACTCCGAATCCGCTTTGTCCGGCAAGTGCAATGTATGCAGATGTGGACGGACCTTTCGGAATAGTAGATGCAGACGCAATCTGGCAGAACTTTCTTAATACCGTGGTCGCTCCTTACGAAAACTATATTGCATCCAAAGAGTTCCT
>JBGVOJ010000111.1:0-3614 GCA_045126415.1 Eubacteriales bacterium
GTGTTGTAGAAGCCGCAGGAGGACATGGAAAATTCCGGTGCTTTCTCCCATTCGGCGGGATAGTTTCTGCGGTAACTTTCAAAGAGCTTCTGTTCGTCGGAATAGTCGCGGTTTTCCACAACGAACTTCCATTCCGAGAAATCCGCGTGCTGCAGCGGATGGAAATTGAAGACATCCTCGACATCCCTGAAGTATTTTTCTCCGTGTTCAAAGGTGGCGGTTTCCCCGTCACCCCAGCGGACGGTGTGATTGTCGGGATTGGAACTTTTTCCGGTACCTCCGAGCGTCGGACGCGGAATCGGGGCATTGGATGCCGGAATTCCCAGTTCGAGCATCGGATACAGTTCCGCCATCCGCAGACGGCAGTCGCGGGGACGTTCGAAATAATCGATTCCGGTCAGGTAGGTTTCGGCGTCGGGATTCGACCACCATTCCATGTGGAGAATCCGCTTGCTGCCCTGCCCGATCATGGACATATAGCGTTCTTTTTCTTTCGGGGATACCATGATGTCCTCCTGTTCCTATTCCTTGACGGACAGCGTTGCCCAGAAGCAGGGAACGCCGTGTTCGTGCAGATAACCGCGTCCGTTGGTGTCTTCGTAAATATCAAGAAGGCGGAATCCTGCCTTGAGCTGACCGCGCACCTGTTCTTCGATGGTGTGCGAAAACTGGACGCCGTCGTCCGCCGCCTGCAGTTCGTCGAAGAGCTGTTTGTCCTTCAGCGGATTGAACGGCAGGGAATATTTGATCGTTTTTTCGTCGTTGTCCATGTCGACGAGGAAATTCATGCCGTTGTCAAGTCCTGCCATCATCCGGCCGCCCGGCTTGAGGATCCGGTAACATTCCCGCCAGATCGGAAGAACTTCTTCCACATAGCAGTTCGATACCGGGTGGAAGATCAGATCGAACGAATTGTCCGCAAACGGCAGGGGCTTTGTCATGTCCGTGCGGACGATGTTGATATCGTAACCCTCCCGTTCTGCGACTTCGCGTTCGCTCTGCAGCTGACGTTCGGAGTAGTCAAGGACGGTGCAGTCCGCACCGTGTGCCGCGAAGACCGGCATCTGCTGACCGCCGCCCGAGGCAAGTCCGAGAACTTTGCAGCCGGAAAGCGGCGGGAACCAGTCGGCGGGAACGGGTTTGGTCGGTGTGAGAACGATCGACAGTTCGCCGTTTTTTGCCGCAAGGAACTGTTCGTGGGAGATCGGAATCCCCCATTCCCAGCCCTCGTCGACCCAGCGGTCGATGGTTTTTGCGTTAATTTCGGTATAATTCATGTTTTTTTCTTACTTTCTGCCGATTTCGTCCACCGGGATTTCCGGGAATCCTTCGTGCGGCGTGACGAATTTCAGCGTTTCCGGATCGAATCCGGCTTCTTCGTATGTGTGATAGGTGTAGTTTTCACCGATATCATTGTAATCGTAGACCGACTGCGCCATCCAGCCGAAACGTGCCTCGTTGTTGATGATCACGTTGTTTTCCACAACACAGTTCGCCGGATTGATCGGGAAATCGGGATCGTTGAATTTGTCAAAATCCTTGATGACCCGCGCGAGCGTCGGATATTTCTTCGCCCACAGCTCACTTGTGTACGGTACACGTTCGAGATTTTTCCAGTGCGGCGCGTCCGGCGTATCGCACGCCTGATGTGCCCATCCGCCGTTCACGAAGCCGTCGCGGTTGCGGTCGTCGTACGAAATCGGCGCTCTGCTTTCGCCGAGGATGATGTTGTCGCGTACCACGTTGTCGCGTCCGCCGCCGACGAGGAAGCCGTTTTTCTTCACGTCGATCAGGATGTTTCCGTACGCGGTCTGACCGGAGAGGCCGTCGTCCCAGTAGATACCGTCCGGATAGAAGCCTTCGCCGCCGATCGTCTTCAGCAGATTGTAACGGATCACCGTACCGTGTCCCGCCCAGTCAAAGCCGGAATAAATCGCGCCTGCGTCACTTGAATGGAGGACGACGTCGTGGATGTTGTTGTATTCGATGAGGTGTTCGTTGCCGTGGTAGCCGATCGCCATGTGCGGGGAACCGGAAATTTCGTTGTGCGCGCAGACATTTCCCACGCCGGAGAGGTTGATGCCGCACTGGTAGGTCTGGTAAACTTCCGAGAAATCGTGGATATAGTTGTTCACCGCGCGGTTTTCGCCGTGCGTGAGGGTTGTGCGGTCACCGCCGGTGAGGTAGATGCCGCCGCGGCCGGTGTGCGTGATTTCGCAGTTTTCCACAAGATTGCGCGAACCGGTCAGCGTGATGCCGTGGTTTGCCACGTTCTTGATGAACAGGTCGGCGATCACGTTTCCGTTTCCTTTGCCGACGAGGGCGGACTCGCGGGTGCAGGTCAGCGTGAATCCGGAGAAGGTGAGGTTTTCCGCACCTTTCAGCCGGACAAGCGGTGTGGTGTCGAGGGAAATATCGAACACTGCGTCGGTGCTTGTCGGATAGACGTACAGCAGACCGTTTTCGCGGTCGAGGTAGAATTCGCCCGGTGCGTCGAGTTCTTCGAGAATGTTGTAGAAATAGTACAGCGCACCCGCCTTTGCAGCGTAATGGCTGACGAATTTCGGCTTGACAAAACGGTTGACCGTGTTGATTTCCTCAACAGGAGTCGAGCTGTCCGCCCAGTCGTGGTAGAAATAGCCGAACATCCACGCGGTTTCCGGAGTTTTCCACGTCTTCATGCGCTCGTTCGTCTGCTTGTCGATGATGTATGTGCCGCCGCGGTGGTTGCGCCGTCCGTGCCAGTCGCGGAAATAGTTCTGTTCCGGGAATTCCGCCACATCGCCGACGTCAAGGATCCGGTCGATCTTGAGGTAGCCGGTGTCGGGATAGCGTGCGAGGGTCATACGGCGGTCGTTTGCAAAAATTTCGATGTTGATGCCGTCGCGGTACCCGTCGTATTTGGACGTGGTGCTGTACGTGCCGATGGGGAAGAGCGTGTCGTACACGTCCGGAGACACGCCGTACGCTTTCAGGTCGATCATACGTACCTTTGCCGCCGCGGCGGGAGACAGACGTGCCTTGATTTCATCGGAAGGTTCGTCGGTGTCGGCGTACGGGATCGTAAGACCGCCGGTGAGGACGGCGTTTTCGCGGGTGAGGTAGGTGTCGCCGCTATCGCTGGAATTAAAGACGAGCGATTCCTTGTACGTCCCGGCGAGAACTTCCACGGTCACGGGCGTGTCGGTGCGGCGTGCTTCGTCCTGCGCACGTGCGATGGTTTTGAAGGGAGCTTCGCGCGTTCCTGCATTTTCGTCGTTTCCGGCAGGGCTGACATAAAAAATGATCTCGTTCATCGGTAAAAACCTTTCTTTGAAGTGAAGTAAACAGGCGTTCCTTGATTATGGCTCCATTGTAGCACAGAACCCGGAATTCCGCAAGATGTTTGCGCGGATTTTCAGTTTTGTAAACATTTTTTGCATTCTGAATAGGGCGTTGACAAATATACGCCGGCGTAGTATAATTATAAGCATCATCGTGAATTTGAAACCGGTTTTGAATAATCCGTTTCATAAAAATTCATTTTGAGAAATCAAAAATAAATCAAAAATCTGCACGAACTCAAAAAAATCATTTATATAAAAGTTTTTGAAAAGGGGTGCGGAGAAAAACTT
>JBGVOJ010000112.1:0-10519 GCA_045126415.1 Eubacteriales bacterium
AGCATGCTGACCAATTTTCATCAAAAGATCGCCGACGCCGCGCTTACCGAAGGTGAGTATGAACTTGCCGTGACTCATTACAGGGACAGCATCCGATACCTCCGGTATTCCGTCGAGGAACCGAACCACACCAGTTCAACCGGCTTTCTTGCAGGATATTCCCGGAATATGCTGCCGTGGATGCACGAAAACTGGTTCCGCGATCAGCTCATCGCACGGGTGAATCATTACAAGGAAGCTCCCGAATTCGCCGTACTCCGCGAACGCGAAGACTTTCTCACCCTCATCCGCGAGTACGAAGAATATCTCGCCGAATAAAACAGATACGCTGTCACCCGTTCCTGAGTGACAGCGTATTTCTGTTATACTTTTTCGAAATAAGGCAGAACCTCAACCGGTGCATCCACCGTCACCGTGCATCCGCCGTCGTAAACCGTTCCATCGACGTACTTCCACTGCCCTTTCGGCAGGCGGACGTCTCTTGTGACCGCACCTTCGCGGATTACCGGTGCAACGAGCAGTTTTGTCCCCACCATAAACTGATCCGTCACGGCTTCCATTCCCTCACCGGGGAATTCGTATTCCATGTACCGCAGGATCGGTTCGTTCGTCACCGACGCGTACCGCGCCAGTTCGAGGATGTAGTCCGCGTATTTCAGGTGAATCTTCCCCGCTTCCACGCAGATGTCCGCGTATTCCTTCGGGAGAACCCGCCACGGTGCCGCCGAATACTGCATCATCGGCATCAGCGCGGCGCACTGTGCGTAGCGTGCAAACAGTTCCGGCTTGAGCGAGGGTGCGCCCGGCAGGAAATCCGTGAACGAGCCGCCGCCGATCATGTCGGGACAGCCGTACGGGAAACCGAGAATCCCCTGCGTGAGGATATCCGGCAGAAGCTTTGCAACCGCTCCCCACTGGTGCGCCTTGTCGCAGAGTCTCTGCACAAGCGGCAGTCCGGCGCATTTGTAGCACGCGCGGTATTCGTTCAGTGGATATTCCAGACCGAGCTTCGCCCAGAGTTCGCACTGTTCGTGCGCGGTCACGCCGCCGTAATTCATGTCGTCGTTCCGGTAATACTGCACATCGCCCGCGTCAAACTTGAAGCCGTCCACGCCGTACTCGGTCATGAGGTAATCGAGCATATCGCGGAACCACTTCGCCGCGTCGGGATTGCTCATGTCAACGACGCAGGAGAACCCGTTCCACCAGTGGCGGAGCGCGGTCGAACCGTCGGCGTTGTGAACGAGGTAGCCCTTCGAATCGGCTTCGCGGTACACGGTCGTGTCGGGCGAGATGAACGGGCACATCCACAGCATCACGGAGAAGCCGAGGTCGTGGAGTTCCTTTATCATCGCACGGGCGTCCGGAATGGCTTCGAGGTTGAACTCGCGGCTGCCGTAGAAGCGCATCCAGCCGTCGTCGATCATCATGATCCCCGGCGGAAGTCCGTTGTCGATAATGCCGTGCGCATAACGGAGGATACCCTCCTGCGTCTGGTCGTAGATCAGCTCCGCCCATGTATTGTACTGCGGCTTGACGAAGAAATCCTCCGGCGGGATCACGCCGTTTGCCGGGAAGAACCGGTGTGCCGCCGCAAGAAACGCACCTTTGAGGGTTTCGTACCCTTCGTACAGGGCAAAATCGTCCGCTTCGTTCGAAACGGCGATCACGCCGTCCGCGGCGTCCACGTCATACGGACGTTCGCTCCAGAGAAAGCGGCCCTTGCTCGAAACGAGCAGGGGAGCTTCCTGATTTCCGGAAAACCGTGTGGTCGCGTGCCACGAGAACGCGGATTTATCGGATAACGGGAATTTCGTGCCTTCGTTGACGCAGAGTCCGTACCAGTATTCCCCGGGCAAAATGTTGATGTTTTTCATATCGTACCTCTTATTTTCCGAAACATTCCCGTTTCAGGCGGCTCACCAGCTCGTCCATCGTCTCGTCCGTCGGAAACAGCGTCCGGAAGACGGAATTCGCTTCCTTTCCGCTGCGTCGGATGAATTCGTCCTTCTCCTCGACGGTGTACGCATACAGATTGTTGATCATGTGCGTACCCGGACGGAGGTAGATGTAGTTTTCGTCGCTGTCGTACGCCGCGGGGATTTCATCCCCCGCCTTGTAATACAGCGCGTATTTGGTATCGTAGAAAATATTGTTCCGGATGCGGATATCGTGCGTATTGCAGCCGGTTCCGTACAGCAGGAGATGCACGCCGCACTCCTTGTTCGGGCGCGGACCGTCCGACCAGCCCATACCGGCGCCGATGCAGACATTGTCCGTGAATGCGCAGTCAAACATGCCGTCGTCCTCCGTCGTTTTCTTCGACCAGATTTCGAACGACTGGTGGCTGCCCCACATCACGCAGTTTTTCACCGTGACACGGTGCCATCCGCCCTTTTTCGGCTCACCCTGCATGGTGAACGCCACGTCGTAGCAGTTCACGATGCGGCATCCGTCGACGAGGATATCGTGCGTGTCGTCCCAGAGTTCGATGCCGTTGCCGTAGCGGGTGTCCGGCGTCGGATATCCGGGCAGCTCGGAACCGCCGATGTCGTGGATGTCGCAGTTCAGAATCTGCACCGCCGCGTACGTTCCCGCGATGCCGTGACCGCCGCTGCCGCAGAGCGCAACATCCTCGATCACGTTGTATTCCGACGGGGAGATACACCGTCCGTTGACGGAAAAGTGGATTTCCGGAGCAAGCACATTCGGATTTCCTTCGCTGTATACGTAAACGTCCCGTCCTTCACAGAGGAATTCCCACTGTGCGGCAAGCTTGTCGTGCGAAAACCGGCGGTAGCCGTGGATTTCACCGTTTACCAGAAGAAAACCGACATTCGTGTCGTCCGTGTAGATGTTGCCGCTGTAGTTTGCCGTGTCTGCGAGGGAGGTTTTCCAGACGTTTTTACGGACTTCCGTCCATACGTCCGGTGAGGTCGTGATTTTGTACAGGCTGATCTGCGGTTTTGCGCCCTCTCCGTATGCGCCGAGTACGGTCGGAGTCTCCGTCGTACCGGCCGGAAGTTTTACATTGCCGTAGAAAATATCGCCGCACCGCAGGAGGACGGTGTCTCCTCCCGCGATGGTACGGTTTGCGTGATCGGTGGTTTTCCATGCGGTTTCGGGGGTGAGACCGTCGTTCTTGTCACATCCCGCACCGCTGATGTAATATGTAGCCATATCGGGACTCCTTTCCGGATGTTGAAAAATTCAGACTTACAGCTGTACAGTATAGTCCACCACCGCGTCGTCGGTCGTGTAAACCGCTCCATTCGGAAGGAAGATTTCCTTGTGCGCGCCCTTTTCGGATTCGATGTGCAGGAAGAAGATGCCGTCTTCGAGCTTCCATTCCACCCATACCTTGCCGCAGCCGGTGTAAACCTCACCCTTCGCATAGGTACGTCCGTCGATGCGCGGCGCGATGCGGAGCTTCTTGTCCGCCGCCGAAACGGTGCGTACGCCGAGAACGACCGCCGCGAATTCGTAGATCGCAATGGCACCCCATGCGTGGCAGTCACTGCGCGGTGCGTCGGGAGTTTCCGGGATGGTGGAGCAGTCGAGGTCGATCAGACCGCGCAGACGATCCATCATGCGCTCGGTTTCGTGATACAGTCCGACCTGCTCGAGCGCACGGAACCAGAAATATGAGTACGCAAAGGTACACTTCGTTTCCAGCGGAACGGCGTTTTCCATGATCTGACGTGCGCGCGCTTCGTCCGCGATACCGGAGAGCGTACACCATACCTGCATCTGCTGGCTGAAGTAAATACGGTTGGTTTCGTCCGCGTATAGACCGCGCTTTTCGTCCCAGCAAAGTTTTTCAATGGATGCCGCCACGTCGTCCGCACGACCGCGATATTCCGCCGCCGCGCCGGTACGTCCGCAGAGTTCCGCGAGACCTGCCGCCAGACGGAGGAAGTACACGTACATCGCAGAAGCAATCGCCATGTGGCAGTCGTCGCCCACCACGGGTTCGCCCGCCGTACGTCCCCACGTCGTCGCCCAGTCGATGAAGTCCCAGTACATCGTACGCTTCAGGAGACCCGTTTCGTCGATGCAGCCGTCGAACCATTCAAGCACACCGTCGATGGCACGGAGGTTTTCGCGGACGAGCTTCTTGTCCCCGAACCGCTTGTAATGTTCGGCAACCATGAAAATATAGTAGAACGAGAACGACGGAATGTACTGCGGTTCCACCGTCGGATAACGGCTCGACAACAGACCGTCGGCACGCTGGGACAGACGGAAGTCGTGGATCGCCTTGCGTGCGAGCGCGTCGTCATCGTTGAGCTGATAATTGAAGATCATCTGGAGGGAGGTGTCCATCGCGTACTGGAGCTGTTCGTAGTACGGGCAGTCCATGTAGGATTCCTGCGTGCAGCGCATGAGGGTCGCAACGGAGATTTTCCAGAGTTTGTTGTCAATGTCGCTGCCGAAATCGCAGGTTTCGGGATACGTCATCGGATAGCCTACTTCATCAAAGGCGAAGTCCGTCAGCTTCACATCGCCTTCGGTTTCGATCTTGATAATACGTGCGCAACGGAACCAGAACGGCTCAAACGTCAGCTTGCCGTCCACATCCACGAGGTCAAAGACGCCGTTGAAGGAGAGCGAACGGTCGAGGCGGTCTTTCTTTTCGCCGCCGCTGCCGAAGGATTCCGCGTACATGATCTTTACTCTGCCGTGACCTTCAAAGGTAAAGCGAGGGAACCCGTTGGTCAGCTCGTCCGCGATCAGGAAGCCGTCGCCGGAATCGGTGAACGGAACTTCCTTCTGATACATCATCGGAATCGGGCGCGGGATGACGAACATCGGATTGACGATGCCCCACGGATACGGCTTTTCACGGATCGAATCGACCCGCGCCGCCTTCTTTGCGGGAACCCATGCGGGTTCGCCGCCGTGTGCCTCTTCTTCGAACATCGCGCCGCGCGCATATCCGTTGTGGAAAGCGACGTCCGCATACGGCGAAACGGCGGTTTCCCACGTATCGTCGGTGCGGAGAACGGTTTCACCGCAGTCAAGTTCAACGGCGAGAAGGAGATTGCCGCTCCGGCGTACACCGAAGATAACGGAAGGCTTCGTCAGGTCAGCGTTGTCCGCCATACCGAGAACTTCGCAGTATATTTCGTTTTCACCCGCACGGAGATAATCCGCGAGGTCGAAAGTGTCATAGTATTTTTCCTCACCGGACGAACGGCAGGGACCGATCGCTGCGCGGCGTCCGTTGACGAAGAGCTTGTAGCGCGCTTCCGCAGAAATATTCAGCGGTGCGGAAGCCGGCTTTTCGGTGAGAGTGAAGTTTTTTCGGAAAAGATAGAGCCGGTTGTCCGAAAACTGTGCGGACGGGTGGGTGATCCAAGTGGACTGGAACATTGTATTGCCTCCTGTTGGTGTATGTATATTTTAAATTTTCAGTTATCCTGTTTCTCATAATCGGCAATGACTCCGAGGAAAATCTCCCCGTATTTCGCCGCTTTGGTATTGCCGACGCCGCTGACGTTCAGGAATTCCTCCATCGTGTGCGGACGTCTGACCGCCATGTCCTCAAGCGCCGCATTGCTGAACACCATGTAGCGCGGGACTTTTTCTTCTTCCGCAAGCCGCAGACGGACGGTCTTCAGCATATCCAGCAGTTCTTCCGGTGCCTCTCCGCTGTACGCGGATGCCGGCGGTTTTCCCTTTGCGGAAACCGGACGTCCCGCCTTTTTCGGAGGTTCCGGCTCGGCGTGCGTCAGCTTCACCGGCATCGTGACCGTCTCTCCGCGGAAAAGGACTTCGTCCGCACGGTCGGTCAGCACGAGCGTCTGATATTCTTCGGTGATCCGCAGATATCCTTCTTTTTCGAGTTGTTCAATGTACAGGCGGATCTGCATCGGATCGGATTTCACCATCATGCCGTAGGTTTTCACCTTGTCAAGCCCCATATCCAGTACGCGCTTCACCTTTCCGCCGCGCAGGACGTTCACAATCAGCGCCGTGCCGACGGAATACCCGAGATGAGCGCGCACCCGTTTGATGCACGACAGAATCATCTGCGCCTCGGTTGTGATATCGATATCCACATACTCCGCGAGACAGTTGGTGCAGTTTCCGCAGGTTTTCTCATGCGGCTGTCCGAAATAATCGAGGATGTATCCGCGCAGGCAGTCCGTCGTTTTGCAGTACCCCGTCATCGCGTCGAGACGCGCCATATCCGCTTCGAGGACTTTCTGCCGCTCCTGTGGGGACAGTTCCTCGTTTTCACTGCCGTTTTCGATCAGATATTTCGCCGTGGTCACGTCTCCGGCGGAAAAATACAGGACACACTCCGCCTTCGAGCCGTCGCGTCCGGCACGTCCGGCTTCCTGATAGTACGCCTCGACACTTTTCGGCATATTGTAATGCACCACATAGCTGATGTTCGATTTGTCGATGCCCATGCCGAAGGCGTTGGTCGCCACCATGACCGTCTTCCGGTCGTAGCTGAAGTCCTCCTGATGGGCGGCACGTTCGCCGTCCTCCATTCCGGCATGGTACTTCGCTGCGGAAATGCCGTGTTTCAGAAGTTCCTCATACAGCTTATCGACATTCGCGCGGGTCGCGCAGTAGACGATCCCGCTTTTGTCGTACCGGGAACGCAGGAACGTGAGCAGGGACGCGGTCTTGTTTTTCGGTTTCTGTACATCAAAACTCAGGTTCGGACGGTCGAATCCCGTGATGACCGTGTACGGGTCGCGCAGACCGAGAATCCGCACGATGTCGTCGCGTACAAACGCCGTTGCGGTTGCCGTGTAAGCAGCAACCACCGGCCGGTACGGCAGGACGTCGAGAAATTCCGTGATACGGAGGTAGCTCGGACGGAAATCCTGTCCCCACTGGGAAATACAGTGCGCCTCATCCACGGCGAGCAGGGAGATTTTGACCTCCTGCATGACCGAAACGAACCCTTCGGCAAGCAGACGTTCCGGTGCGGCGTAGATGATTTTGTACGCGCCCTCGCGGATGCGCCGGTAGACGAGCCGGAGCTGTTCGATCGTCAGCGTACTGTTAACGTACGCCGCGCCGACACCGGCGTTTTTGAGTGCCATGACCTGATCCTTCATCAGTGAGATCAGCGGCGAAATCACGAGTGTCACCCCGTCCATCAGCATCCCGGGAACCTGATAGCACATGGACTTTCCGCCGCCGGTCGGCATGATACCGAGAACGTCCTGACCCGCGAGGATATGATCAATCAGTTCCTCCTGCCCCGCACGGAATTTATCATGACCGAAATACTGTTTTAAAATCTCATGCTTCGTCATGATTCAGATAATGATTCCCTCGAGATGATCGAGTTCGTGCTGGATGATCTGCGCCGTCCATCCGGTGTAGGTCTTGATGCGGGTCTGGAACGCTTCATTCTGGTATTTTACCTTGATGCTCTTGTAACGCTTCGTTTTCCGTACACCGTCGAGGGAGAGACAGCCTTCTTCGGTCTCGTAAGGTGTGGCAAACTTCAGAACTTCGGGGTTGAACATGACCACGTATTCCCCGTCGTCATCGAAAATGATGATCCGTTTCGACACACCGATCATGTTGGCCGCCATGCCGACACAGCGTTCCGCGTTGGCGGTCAGCGTATCGCGGAGGTCTTCGGCGACGGAAAGATCCTCCGTCGTCGCGGGAACGGACTTCTGCGCGAGAAAAATCACGTCACGGATAATGGGTTTAATCACAATTTATACTCCTGTACTGTCGTTTTTGTTATGGTTAGTATAACATATTCCACGGATTTTGTAAACCTTCGCAGGAGTTCCTGCCGGAAAATCCACTTTATAATAAGGAAGAATTTTCAAAAATGATCCCCACCAGATCGTCATCTTCTTTCGTGCAGATACGGTAGCTGCCGTTCGTGTACGCACCGATCACGGCTTTCCAGAATGCCTGCGCCCGTTCGCTGTCGTCCAGATGACAGACTTCCCATGTTCCCGGAAACATCCGGAACACCTGCAGCGCGGCAGCCGTGCCGACACCCATCCGGCGGTATTTCCGCGTGACGAAAAATTCGTCGATGCTGTGTGCCGTCGCATCGTCCAGATAATGGCAATCTCCGGTCATGATGACCGCGTATCCCGCAATCTTTCCGTCCACGCGGATAAAGAAATTCTGCGCTTTTTCATGGGACATGTAGTAGTCAGCGTCGCCATAGAAAAAGCCTTCCTCGGGAATGTCGTCGTTCAGATAATTCGTGAAATCATAGTTGAAATTATAAAGATTGATGAGCTGCGCGAACGCGCACTTCCGGTCGGGGGTAATCGGATCCAGACGGATATCCATAAAAATTCTCCTTCGTCAAAGTTGTTTTTATTGTAGCATATTCCGCTTGATTTGGCAACAATTCCACGTTATAATAATAGGACAGATCATCCGTTTCCGCGTCGGCACAGGAGGTATACCGCATGGCAAAACGCAAATCACAGCTTGTTTCACAGAAATACAGAAAAAAACTTCTGACCGCCGCCGGAATTTTTGCCGCCGGTTCCGTTGTCGGATCCGCCCTGGAAATTCCGCCCATGTCCGCCTATTTTGAGATCACCACGCCCGATTCCGTGAAGATCACGGAGACGGACTCCCTCTCCCCCGTACCGCCGGAAACCTATCAGACCGTTTCCGTCGAAACGGAAGCTCCGTATGTCCCGCCGGAAACCGCAGCGCAGGTCACGCAGACACCGGTAAATCCCACTCCGGTTGCTCCGGTCCCCCCCACGCCTCCTCCGCAGGAAGCAGAGCCGGAACCCGTTCCGGAGCCGTCCGTTCCCGCCGTCACCCCCACCCCCGTTCCCGAACCGGAACAGGACTCCGACTGGATGACCGGAATTTTCATCCCCGCAGAACCGTTCCCCGTGGAAAAAGAGGAGTCGGACTGGATGGAGCCGTCACCTACGCCCTCCCCTGTACCGGAACCGTCCGTGACTGCACCGGCGTCTCCGGCCACCTCTTCCATGACGGAGGAACTCGCCGCCATGCTGGAGACAGTCGCGGTCTTCTGGTCAAATGCGGACAACAAAATCCATCTCGAACCCGCCTGTCCGGGTGCGCCGGTTCTCTTTGCCGGAACGCTCGAGGAAGCACAGACTGTGCGCACCGCCGGATGGTGCCGCCGCTGTGCGGAACATCTGGACGGTACGGACAACACCGCCTTCTACATCAAAGGAAACCCATACGCCTCCTTCGATGCGGTTGCGTCCTCATATACGTACAGCGATTATCTGAACGGAATTCCCGCAGACGCGTTCGGCGGCTGATCCCTCGTCGGAACACAAAAATAAACAAAGGACATATGGAACTCCCATATGTCCTTTCTGCGTTTATTCTCCGACGTCTTTCCGTGCCGCGTCCACGGACGCTTCGCCGAAGATATAGCTCACCACGGACACCACAGAACCAACGACACCCACAACCTGTGCGTAATCGTTTTCCTCAATCCCGAACGCCGCCGCAAGTCCCACGATTACGCCAACGACCGCAGCCCACAGCTTACGGCTCGTCAGCTTCTGTTTCCAGTTCACCTGATTCACGTTCATTTTTTTCACGCTCCTTTCTCTCTTCCCTTTCCTCCACCACCTTAATCGCACCGCCGACGAGCAGCTCCACCGCGCCAACACCCGTCACCGCGGCATACGCGCCCGCGTAGTCGTAACCGGTCAGGGCCTGCATCAGCACCACAAACGGCAGGTACACCGCGATGTACACAAGTACCGTCGTCAGCAGCTTCTTCAGCCACCTCATGCCTGCCCGAGCTTCATGTACAGATCAGCGGCATATTTGTATTTATCCAGATACGCCAGCGTCCCCGCGGACAGCCCGAATTTCTCCTGCACCTCCGCACGCCAGTCCGTGCCGTAGGTACCGCAGGCGTTCGGAATTCCGAGGAACGGCGCAGGATTGACGGAATTCCCCGCACGGTCGCGTACCTCAAAGTGACAATGGCTGCCGAAGCTGTAGCCGGTGTTTCCTTCGATTCCGAGATGCTCCCCGGCTTCCACACGCCGTCCGACGGACACCAGACGTTTGCTCATGTGGCAGTAGTAATATCTGCGTCCGTCGTCGCCGTCCACGCGGACGTAATTACCCCATTCCCACGTACGGTCGGACTTGTCCGTGATGATCGCCGACGCCGCCACACGTCCGCCGACAACCGCGCAGATGTGCTTGTCCTTCACACCCACCACGTCGATTCCCCTGTGTTCGTCACGCACGCCGTTCAGTGTGCGCATCCCGAACGGCGACGTCACCTTATATTTTCCGCTGTAGATCATGCCGTTTCCTCCTTATGATAGATTTTCATGGCTTCCTCGACCTTCGAAAGGCGTTTTTCGAGGTCGATGTACCGTTTGTCCGACTGTTCCATTTTCTTTTTCATGTCGTCCACGCCGGATTTGATGTACCCGATCTCTGTCAGCATCACACCGTACTCCTGCCCCGACGTCTTCGCCGCCGTCAGCCGACCGATAAAGAAGCCGGCAGCCGACAGCAGAATCCCCGCAACGGAGAT
>JBGVOJ010000113.1:0-1670 GCA_045126415.1 Eubacteriales bacterium
CCCTGCGGCAGTCCTACGGGTGTATCCACTACATTGGGGTCCATCCTTTCACTGCTGTCTGCGAACTGGATACCGAATCCGGCGTCTGCAAGAGCACGTCCAACAGCCGCTGTTTCCGCAAGTTCCAGATACTTGTCCCCCAGCTTGTCTTCCGGATTGAAATACCGCTTGACAATGGCATTGGCAATGTAGTTGTCCGCCGGATCACTTCTGTCCAGATACACCTTCGCTTCCACGATGGCAAACTGATCGGTGATTTCCCGGACGAATTTCTTGATCGCACCCTGCGGGTATTTCAGACGGAACCACAGCTTGCGGTAGGCAACATCCAGATAGCACCGTTCCGAGGAGGTGCCGTCTTCCATGGGTTCCACGATGCGGCGCATCACTTTCGTCGGATCGAAACCGTCTACGCGGTTCAGTTCCTTCACGGCTTCAAAATTGTTGTACAGGGATTCATTCATTTCTGTTTCACTCCATTCTTTATCTTTGATTGATAATCCATTCGGCAAGACGGGTGTTCCGTCCGTCGATGTCGTTCTTATGAATTGCGGTGTAGATCGCCTTCTTTTCGCCCACGAGGATCACTTTCTTCTTGGCACGGGTGATCGCGGTGTAGATCAGATTCCGGCGGAGCATGATGTAGTGGCTCGCCATCATCGGAATGATCACCGTGTTATATTCACTGCCCTGGCTTTTATGAATCGTCATGGCATAAGCAAGTTCGATCATGTCCATTTCATCCTGACTGTAAGTGCGGCTCCGGTCTCCGAATTCGATCAGCGCGGAACAGGTATCGTCCTCTTCTTTGATGATCTGGCGGATGAATCCCACATCGCCGTTTGAAATTTCGTCGATGTTTCTGGTCTGCAGAACCCGGTCGCCAGTACGGTAAATCCGTGTTCCCACCTTCATCTCTGCGAGTGCAGGAGACGGAGGATTGATGATTTCCCGCAGACGGTCATTCAGGTTCTTTACACAGGTGTCACCACGGCTCTTGAAGGGTGAGAGAATCTGCACCTTTTCAATTCCGTGCTGTGCGATTTCATCCATATACAGCTGGCATACCCGGTCGGCTGCCTGTTCCTCCGATTCGCAGGGACAGAACAGGAAATCCTCCCCGAAGTGGAGTCTGGTGTCATCCTCCTGCATCAACTTGGCATTGATGGCAATACGGCTGGTACCGGACTGCCGGTATACCAGATCCAGTCTGGTCACGGGAATCCGTCCGCACTGCATCAGCTCACGGAACACATTTCCGGCTCCGACACTGGGTAACTGATCAGCATCTCCCACAAGCAAAATCCTTGCACCTCCGCTGATTCGTGTGAACAGCTCCTTTGCCAGTGCCATATCCACCATGGAAAATTCATCGGTGATGATGAAATCGGCAGTCAGATCACTGGTTTCGTTGAGTGCTCCGGTGTCATCCTCATCGGTAATCAGCCCCAATGCTTTGTGCAGCGTGCAGGCTTCATATCCGGTGCTCTCCTCCATGCGTCTGGCGGCCCGTCCGGTTGGTGCGGTCAGAAGGATTTCTCCCTTTTCGCAGATCCGGCGGTACACATCCAGAATCACACGCAGTACGGTGGTTTTACCGGTACCGGGACCACCTGTGATGATGGAAAGATTGCTGGAAAAGCACATTTTCACAGCTTCTGTCTGCTTCG
>JBGVOJ010000114.1:0-1408 GCA_045126415.1 Eubacteriales bacterium
TCACGCGTGCTGGGACACCGGTCACGCGAACATTGAAGGCCACCAGTACGACGACCTCGTTGCGCTCGGCGATGATCTGCGCGCACTGCATATCAATGACAACCGCGGCAAAATGGACGAACACATGATGCCGTACCTCGGCACGATGTGTATGGACGAAGTCATGCTCGGTCTGCGCGACGCGAAGTACAGCGGATATTTCACGTTCGAGGGCGGCAGTTCTCCCGTCCGCCGTGCGAGCTGGCCGCTGTCCAGAACGCCGTTCCGCGAAACGCCGTATCTGCAGGATCCGCCGGATTTCCTGTACGACGATCTCGAACGTGCGATGTATAAAATCGGCGTTCACATTCTGAAGGCGTATGACTGCTTCGAAGAATAACAAAATGCCCGTCACTCGAAAGAGCGGCGGGCATACTTTTTATAACATCTGAATCAGATCAGGAATACATTCTTCGAATTTGACGCCGTACCAGTGGTTGGTGTCGTTCATGGAATGACGGATACAGTTCACGGTGTTGTCGACAGCGATCTTCATGGATTCCTCAAGAGTCTTGCTGCGCAGGAGTGCGCCGAACATGGTCGAGGAGAACACGTCACCGGTACCGTGGCACTGAACGGGCAGGTTTTCGGCGAAATATTCGGTGAATTCGCCTGTCGCGCTGTCGTAACCGACCACGCCCTGCGATTTGCCGTCGTAGTTGACGCCGGTGAGGGCGGTCATTTTCGCGCCGAGTGCGGACAGACGTACGAGCATATTGCGGATGTAGGCTTCGTCGTACTCGCCGGGACGGACGAATTCTTCGCCGAGCATGAGCGTCGCTTCGGTGATATTCGGAACGATGATGTCAGCACGGCTGCAGAGATGCTTCATCGCGGTGACGATCCGGTGGTCGAAACCGGTGTAGAGCTTGCCGGCATCGCCCATGACGGGGTCGACAAAAACGAGCGGGGGAGCAAAATCGTCAATAAACTGTTCGATCATCGCGGCTTGTTCGGGGGAACCGAGGTAGCCGGTGTACAGCCCGTCAAAAACGAGCTTTTCTTTTTTCCAGTGCGCGGTGATCTCCGGAATATCGGAACTCAGGTCACGGAACGTGAAGCCGGTGAAACCGCCGGTATGGGTGGACAGAACGGCAGTCGGAATCACCGCACATTCGATCCCCATTGCGGAAATCAGGGGAAGGGCAACGGTGATGGAGCACTTCCCGAAACAGGAAATATCTTGAATGGTAACCGCACGTTTCATGGATATATAGTAACCTCCGGGAAAAAATGTACACCGTTTGTGCGAACACAAACGGTGTACGGAAAGTGAATCGAGTTTAAATTACTTGATTTCAACTTCTGCGCCAGCAGCGGTGAGCTTAGCCTTGATAGCTTCAGCGTCTTCCTTGGAAACAGCTTCCTT
>JBGVOJ010000115.1:0-4744 GCA_045126415.1 Eubacteriales bacterium
TTTTCCTTAAAAAGGTTCTCCCCGCAAAACCCTATTTGATTAATTACTTGTCCAGAGCGTAGAAGCCGTGGTTCTTGTCGGTGGGGTGGGTCCACATGCCGCGGGTGAAGTCCGGGATTTCTACAGGCTGACCGCCGTTGAGGATGGAGAGTTCGGACAGGGGAGTGATTGCTGCCCATGCTGCGGTGTCGAAGGTGTCGATCGGGGGAACGTCGCCGTTCTTGAGTGCTTCGAAGTATGCGTCGAAGACGAGCCAGTCCATACCGCCGTGACCGCCCTTTACGCCTTCCACTTCAAACTTGTGCCATACCGGATGTTCGTACTGTGCACGATATTCCTTTACGTTGTTGTAGAATTCGTGACCCCATTCGCCGTGTACGTTTTCCAGATATACGCCGTTGCAGTTTTCGCTGAAGTAGCCGTTCGTGCCGCGTACGGTGAAGTTTCTGGAGTAGTTGCGCGGGAGCGTGGTGTCAAGGGTGAGGGTAATCAGTTCGCCGTTTGCGCACTTGATGTTCGTCTTTACGATATCGCCCTGTGCGAAACGGTAGGTCTTGAGTTCCGGATTGACCTTTTCGTTCTTTTCCGCGTAGTCGTTCAGACCGAACGCGCCGGATGCCATCGAAGAGAGGGTAACCATGCGGTTGCCGCGGTTGATGTCGAGGATCTTCGCGATCGGGCCGAGTTCGTGCGTCGGATAGTTTTCGCAGCAGCGGTTCTGGTAGTTGCGCAGTCTGTAATGACGGTTTTCCGCACCGAAGCTGATTTCGGAGCGCAGGTCGTGCTGGTAGCCGCCTTCGCAGTGTACGATCTTGCCGAAGATGCCTTCGCGTACCATGCGCATAACCATCATTTCGTTGCGGTCGTAGCAGCAGTTTTCGAGCATCATGCAGTGAATGCCGGTGCGTTCGTAAGCACGGACGAGTTCCCAGCAGTCGTCAAGGGAGTATGCGCCGCCGACTTCCATCGCTACCTGCTTGCCGCAGTTCATCGCGTAGATCGCTGCCGGGAAGTGGTTTTCCCATGCGGAGAACGCAAAAACAACGTCTACGTCGTCGCGTTCGATCAGTTCACGGTAGTTCGTCGTGCCGGCAACGTCCCAGCCCTTCTTGTCCTTGCAGAGCTTCTTGGCATTTTCAATGCGGTCTTCGTATACGTCGCATACCGCGGTAACAATTACGTCGTCACGTTCGGTCAGGATGCCGTGAACGTGGCCCATGCCGCGTCCGCCGAGACCGATTACGCCAACTCTGTACTTTTCCATAGTGTACCTCGCTGTTGTGTATCTTTGTCGAATTTTCGGATTCTTTTGATCCGGCTACAAACTATTATATCATAGATTTACGCGATGTCAATAAAAAAAGCGGGATTTCCGATCCCGATTCTCCTTTTTTCACCTTGTATTTTTCTTTGGGACATGGTAAAATATATAGTGGAATGATATCGGCATGAAGAAAAAAACGGCAGGGGATCCTTCCTCTGACGATGTAGTATATTTGTCCGGAAAGGAAACGAAATGGCGCAAACGAAAAACAATACCAAAAACTCCGGAACCAAGTCAAAAACTTCCTCCGCCTCCAAGTCCAAAGCCGGGGCGAAGGAGAATTCCAAAACAACTTCGAAAAAAGAAACCGAACCCAAAACCAGAAAAACTTCCGCGAAGAAAACGGACGCTCCCGTCCGCGAAGAACGCGCGGAAGTTCCATATGAGGAAGGGTTCGTACACCAGCTGACTCCGTATATTATCTCCCTGTTTGCCCTCCTGCTCGCGGTCTGTATCATCGCCGGAGAGGGCAAGATCGGCGGCGGCATCCGCGGTGTTCTCGCCGGACTTTTCTCCGGAGCCGCGTATGTCCTGCCCATATTCATCCTCGTCCGTGCGCTGACATGGCGGCGCGACCTCGAGGACGGTGCCTTTGCCGCACGGTCGGCCTGTATGGGTGTGGTGTACATACTCCTTGCGATGCTGCTGCACATTCTCGGCGGCGGGGATTCCTCCCTGTCCCCCGGAATCCATTTTGCGGACGGTCAGAATTTCGTCGGCGGCGGCGTGATCGGCGGTCTGTTCGGCGAACTTCTCGTGCGCGGGTTCGGCAGGGTCTGCTCGCTGATTATCCTGCTCGCAGCGGTGATTCTGCTGGTGCTTTATGTGGCCGGCATGACCCCGCGCGGAGCCTGTATTTACATGGCATACAAGATCAAGGTCGCACTCGATAAACGCCGGGAACGTCTCGCGGAACAGCAGAATCCTTCCAGAATGGAACAGCGGCGGGTGCGCGAGGAGGAATACCTCGAATATCTCCGCGAAAAGAAACGGCGGCAGCGGGAAATGCTCGCGCAGAATCCGCCGTCCGCACAGAATCCGGAGATGCCCGTGATGACGCCCGCGCCGACGGTATACCGCGTGAAGCGCCGACGCATCGTACAGCCGGACGACCAGATTCCCGACGGAACGATTCCGAAGCCGGCGGAAGAACCGGTATTTACGGAAAATTACAGCGATTTTGAAGAAACCATCGTCTCGGGCGGTCAGATTCTCGAACAGACTTCTCCCGAAGATGTACGGGAACCGGAAAAAACGCTTCCTGCCGCCGAACCTGCCGCAAAGTATGACGGCAAGACGGACGGCGGTGCTGTGGACGAGCGCATTTTTGACGAAGTCATGCGCCGAACCCGTGAACGGATCGAAAAGAGCCGCCGTACCGAAGGTATCCGCGAGGCGACGATTCCGCAGAAGCCCGTGCGCTCCGAAACTGTCGTGACGGTGGACACCGCAACGGGTGAGGTGATCGAGGAACCGGAGGAAACGACGGAATACAGTGAAGTTCCGTTCCCGGTCGTCGAGGGAAGAACCGTTCCGCCGGAGGAAGTTCTGGACGGACTTTTCTCGGAGGAACCGGAGTTCGGCGAAGGTCCCGAGGACGATTTCCTTGCGGACGAGGAACCTGTACCCGTACCTGTTCCTCGGGAGCGCAGACCGGAGCCGGAGACGACCGATACCGTCAGACTGGCGGCGGAGGTTTCCGAAGTGTCCGACGACGGCGAATACGACGTATCCAATATTTTTGTCAATCCCGAAGATGCCGAGCTGCTTGACAAGCTCTCCGAGGCGTACAGACAGAATAATAATGCCTCCCTCGACGTCAAGCGCGGCGTGATTGCCGACGCTGCGACGCGGGAAGCTCCGAAAGCAAAGGTTGTCGTGCCGGATTACAAATATCCGCCGGTCGAACTGCTGACCGAGGATACCTCTACCGGCGATGACGACATTAAGGAAGAACTGCAGGCAAACGCGGTCAAACTCGTCGAAACACTCGAGAGCTTCAACGTCAAGACCAAGATCGAAAACATTTCGCGCGGTCCGACGATTACCCGTTACGAACTCCTGCTCGAACGCGGTACCCGTGTGCGTTCCGTCACGAATCTCGTGGACGACATCGCGCTCAACCTCGCGACCAAGGGGGTCCGTATCGAGGCGCCGATTCCCGGAAAATCCGCGGTCGGCATCGAAGTCCCGAACAAGAACCAGTCGACCGTACATCTGCGTACGCTCCTTTGTGATGAGAAGTTTGTGAACGCGAAGAGCAAGCTGACGATCTGTCTCGGCGAAGACGTTGCGGGCGAGGCGGTGTACTTTGATATCGCGAAATTCCCGCACCTGCTGATCGCCGGTACCACCGGTTCCGGTAAGTCGGTCTGCATCAACTCGGTCATCATGAGCCTTCTGTACAAGGCGTCGCCGGAAGATGTCAAGCTCATCCTCATCGACCCGAAGAAGGTCGAACTCAACATTTACAACGGCATCCCGCACCTGTTATCGCCGGTTATCAGTGACCCGAAGAAGGCGGCAGGCTCCCTGGCGTGGGCGGTTTCCGAAATGGAACGCCGCTTCGGTCTGATTGAAGCGGTCGGCGTGCGCGATATCAACGCATACAACAAAATCACGAAGGACGACCCGGATTACGAATACATGAACCGCATTGTTATCATCATCGACGAGCTTGCGGACTTCATGATGACCGCGCCGGATGAAGTCGAAGACTCCATCTGCCGTATTGCGCAGAAGGCGAGAGCGGCGGGCATGCACCTCATCATCGGTACACAGCGTCCGTCCGTCAACGTCATCACCGGTCTCATCAAGGCGAATGTCCCGTCCAGAATCGCGTTTGCGGTGTCCGGTCAGGTGGACTCCCGCGTTATCCTCGATAAGGTGGGCGCGGAAACATTGATCGGTAAGGGCGACATGCTGTTCTCCCCGATCGGTGCGATGACTCCGACCCGTGTACAGGGCGCATTCGTCTCCGAAGAAGACGTGGAAAAGGTCGTTTCGTATATCAAAAATATGAATCCCGCCGCGGACGGCGTGTATTCCGAAGAAGTGCTCAAGCAGATCGAGGAAGAAGCGGCGAAATGCGGGGCAGGGAAGAAGGGCTCTGCCGGTTTCGGCGGTGCGGCGGCTTCCGGTTCTGCGGAGGACGACGGCGAAGGCGACGACCCGATGCTGAAGGCGGCGGTGGAACTCGCCGTGGACACCGGTAAGATTTCGACATCCCTGATCCAGCGGAAACTGTCCCTCGGCTACGGCCGTGCGGCAAAGCTGATCGACGTGATGGAAAACCTCGGCTATGTCAGCGCCCCCGACGGTCAGAAACCGCGGAAAGTGCTGATCACCAAACAGCAGTACATGGAAATGGTGCTGAAGGACGAAGCACCGTTTGATTGATTGGAGGAGACACTTGGGGGG
>JBGVOJ010000116.1:0-3890 GCA_045126415.1 Eubacteriales bacterium
TCAAAAATTTTTAAACGAAATAGTTTGAAGTTTTTTGAAAGGGGTCTGGGGAAAACTTTTTTTCAAAAAAGTTTTCCCCGGAAAATTCCTATAAATCAAGAGAGTGGACCTTTTTGCTTGCCCACTCTCCATTACTTATGATCTTTGCTAATAGTATATCACAAACCGGTCGGAATTTCAACCCTATTTTGCTGTTCCGGACAACAATTTTTGGAATCTCTTACGGGAGGGACACAGGCATATTGCCCAATGTCATCCTTCGATGCCCATTTTGGTGCGGAACTCTGCGAGATCGCGGACGATATGGGTCATGGTTTCACGGGTGACATGGGCGACGGCAGGGACGAGGCTTATCTCCAGCGCGATTGCGTCGTAGTCGTTGGCGGGAGTTTTGGTGTTGTCCGTCGCGGCGGTGATGAGTACGCCGGCGATACCCGCGTTGATGCCGGCCATGCCGTCGATGAGGCGGTCGCCGACCATGACACAGTCTGCGGGATCAAGGTGATTGCGTTCGATGATGGCGAGGACGGCGTCGGGGGCGGGTTTTGCTGGGAAGTGTTCCGCGGAGGTGACAAAATCCGCGAAGAATTCCGTCATGCCGAAGCGGTCGAGGAAAGCGACGGAGGTATCGTTGCGATGGGTATAGAGGTAGTTTTTGCCGCCGTTTTTGACGATATCGGAGAGAAGGTCGCGCATCCCTTCGAAGGGGATGACCTTCGGTTCGATTTCGTTTTCGTCCATGATGTACTGGTAATCGACGAAGCGCTTGTAGGCTTCCGGTGTGATGCCGGCGTATTTGCGGCCTTCGCCGTAGTTGACGAGGAGGCGGCGCCAGAGTTCGGTGTGGTCACAGGAGATGCCTTCTTCGGCGAGGACTTTTTCAAGGGACGCGAGGACGTGCGGGTAGGAATCGAACAGGGTGCCGTCGAAGTCCCAGAGGTAGTGGAGGTATTTCATGGTGACAGTTCCTTTTCAGCTGAATTTATATAAACCGGCGGAGGTAGTCCATACCCTGTTTTACGCCCGCTTCGTAGGGTTCGGGGTGTTCGTTTTCGAACGCGAGTGCGCCGTCGTAGCCTGCGTTTTTCAGGATTTCCATACATCCGGCGATGTCGAGGTCGCCGTGACCGATCATGGTGTCGCGCACCCAGTTTCCGCCGCCGGTTTCGAGCCAGTACATACCGGGGGAGACAGGGGTGTTTGTTTTATAGAGGTAGTCCTTGATGTGGACGTGGCGGATTTCGCCGATGAATTCGCGGAAGAAGGGGACGGGACTTTCGTCCACGAAGAGGACGTTGCCGACATCTCCGCAGACACCGACGTTGTTTGTACGGTTTTTGATTTCCCGGTAGAAGCGTCCGAAGCCAGTCACGCCGTTGGCATAGAGACCCTGATCCTCGTACAGGCAGGTGACGCCGAGCGGTTCGGCGTATTTTGCGACGCGTGCGGCGGCATCGGCGGCGGTTTCGAGGGCTTCGTCAAAGGACGGAGCGTCCTCGGGCTTTTTCAGCCACGGGATGAGGGTGTGATGCAGGAACGGTGAGCCGAGTTCGGCGGCGATTTCCGCCTGATATTTGAGGGATTCTTCCGCTTCGGGACTGCGGTAGATGCAGGTGCCGACGGAGTAGCACGCCACGGTCAGGCCGCGGTCTGCGAGGGTTTCGCGGACGGTTTTTGCCGTTGCGCGGTCGGGGATGACGGACGGATGTCCGGGTGAGGTGACTTCCAGCACTTCGACGGAGGAAAAGCCGAGGTTTGCGGCATAATCCGCCGTCTCCGCTGCGCCGAGCTTGGCGAGCGTCGGGATGAAACGGGAGTACATGGTAAACTGCATGGGCGAATCCTCCTTGGTATTTGATTATTTCTTTTGTAAGTCCGCGATGCCGGTGCGAAGGCCTTCGATGAGGGCGTCGATGTCGTCCTTCGTATTGGTGTACGACAGGCTGATGCGGAGGGTGGAGTCGATGCGGTCGTCTTCCGCGCCGAACGCGGTGAGGGCGTCGCTTTTTTTCTTGGAATGGGCAGAGCACGCCGAGCCTGCGGAAACGTAGACTTCGCGTGCGGAGAGGTGGTTGAGCATGGTTTCGCTGCGCACGCCGGGGATGACGATGCTGGCGATGTTGTCGAGCTGGCGTTTTGCGGGGACGTTCTGCGTTACGCCGGATTCGGCGAGTTCCGCGAGACGTTCGTTCAGGTACGTGCGCAGTTCCGCGACGGTTCTGCGGTTAGCTTCGCCGTTTGCGTAGCCGGATTCGGCTGCGGCGGCGAAGGCAGCGATGGAGATGAGGTTTTCGGTACCGCTGCGGAAACCGTCTTCCTGTCCGCCGCCGGGCATGACGGGGACGATGTTCTTACGCTTGATGACCTCGCCGGAGATGTACAGCGCGGCGGCACCGCGGGGTGCGTGGATTTTATGCGCGCTGACGGAGAGGGTATCTGCGCCGAGGGTGGTCGGTGTGAAGCGGAGTTTGAGGTAGCCCTGTACGGCGTCGCAGTGGACGACGGCGTCGGGAAAGTAGCGTTTGGTGAGGGCGGAAGCCGCTTTGACGTCGTAGACCGCGCCGGTTTCGTTATTGACAAGCATGAAGCCTGCGAAAATGACGGGAGCGGCGGTTTTTTTTGCGTTTTCGAGAGCGTTTTTCAGAAAATCGAGGTCGAGGACGCCGGCCTTTGTGGGGACACGGACAAGGTTATAGCCCTGATCGGCGAGGTGTTTTGCGGGGTTGTCGATGGAAGGATGTTCGCCGTCGGAGATGATGACGGTGCCGAGGATGCCGTCGGCGTTGGGGGTACGCTTTTTTGCGGCGGCACAGCCGAGCATGGCGATGTTATTGGATTCGGTGCCGCAGGAGGTGAAGAGGAGCTTGTCCGGCGAGAAGCGGGGCAGGCCGAGGGTCTTTGCGACGGTGCGGCGGTACGCGGCAAGGGCATCGGCGGCGTTTCTGCCGAGGTGATGGACGGAGGAAGGATTTCCCCAGTTCGCGAGGGCCTCGGTGACGGCGGCGACGGCGGCATCGCACGGTTTTGTGGTGGCGGAATTATCGAGATAGTGCATGGCGGATTCCATTATTTGATGACGAAGAACTGGAGCATTTCCGTGACGTCTTCGAGGTGGAGGTCATAATTTTCGGGGATGGCGGTATAGGTGAAGAGGTATACCGTGGAACCCTTGATGCACGCGGCCTGCATGATCTTGTACTGGAAATTGCCGAGGCTGGCGGTATAGATATACTTCTTGCCGTAGACTTCGCTCATGGTTATATTTTCTTCGGCTTCGATGTTGATATCGTCAAAAACGATGCCGACTTCGTTGACGTTGGTCTGCCACCATTCGTCGATGGTGGTATCGGTATAGTCAAGATCCCACGCGAGCACGGAGACGCTGGACGGGTCGGACGCGCTGTAATACGCCCCTGCCGCCGCCGTGGAGTAGTCAATCTGCCACTCATCGGGTACAAACAGGCAGAAATCTGCCTTTTCGTCGGTCGCGCTGATCATTCCGGTCGGCGGAGCATACGGGTCATCCGTATTGCTGCTGCAGGAAGCAAGTGCCGCCGCAAACATCAGCAGTACGATCACAAGAGATATCTTAAGAAGAATATTTTTCATTCGACAGATCCTTTCGGAATGTGGTTCTATTTTTGAGGGTATATTATTTTATAGTATAAAAGAATTTATTTATGCTGTCAAGTATAAAATGTAAATATTGATTGTTTGGGGGGAGGGAGTGCGGGGTGTCAGGAAAGGGGATACGGTCGCTTTTTGAAAAAAGCTCCGCAAAAACTTTGGACTGCGGCAGCCGGTTTGTGTAGTTGATATGATATAGAAGGGAAAAAGGGAAAATTGTAAGTGGAGTACGACTTAAATTTGTCAGACCTATAGCCATGTAG
>JBGVOJ010000117.1:0-2439 GCA_045126415.1 Eubacteriales bacterium
TACCGTGGATATTATGGAATACATCGCCGCGCATACACCGGATGGGAAACAGCGATATCAGGCGGTCACCATGCTATGTTATATGTACCGCGGAACGGAGAACTATGACCGTGTCCGCGAACTTGCGGAAACCATGCCGGAACTGTATCAGACGCGTCCCGCGCTGATTCACCATGCGATGCCGGGAACCGCGCAGAACGAGGGGATTCACGATTATCTGACGGAACTGCTGAACATGGCGGAATGTTATCTCGAACTTCTCATTTATCCGAACATGGGCGAGGAAGAGCGGACAATGTTTGCCCATCTGCGGCAAACAGCGGATGACCGTACGCTCTGGAATACCGCGCGGTATGAGTAAAATTCAGCGGATGACTCCGTAGGTGCCCGTGAGCGGGTCTTCAAACAGCGGAATCTGCGGCGCAGCAAACGTGAAGACCACAAACGCCGCGCCGATCAGACAGAGCAGAACGAAAGCAAGCGTGGGAGAAAAAGAAAGCGTGTTCTCCCGCCGGAACAGCCGGGTTTCCAAAAGATACACCACTGCTGCCGAGACAAAGAAAATCGCGATATTGAGCCAGTCGGGCGAACGTCCGGAGGCACCGTTGTAAGTGTAAAACAGCACGGGAATCAGCAGAAGCCCCGCCGCTGTCCCCGCCAGCTTGACGGCCCAGAAATCCCGGCGTTCCCGAAAAAAACGGCTTTGTACGAGGGCAAACAGGAACAGCGGAAAAAACAGCAGCTTCATGTGTTCCCATGTGGATTCGTTCACGCCGGAAAACGGCGCGGCGAAGATGCTTTGGTTTGACCAGTCGTACAGATAGTGCAGCAGGGTTCCGCCGAGGGAGGAAGCGGCGAATCCGCAGAACTGCCAGAGAGGGATGGATTGTTTCATAATCTTCCTTTCAAAATGAGATGGTATGGAACAATATATGCGGAAGGTCACGGATTCAGCCGGCAAAAATTTAAATTCCGTGCGTTCTGCCGCCGTGTTGAATCTCAAAGAAAAGTGTGCTATAATAAAATCGAACATAAAAATCTGATTTCAGAAACCATCATGAAAGGACAACTGCTATGCGTAAAAATTTCGGAGCGAAACCCTGGCTGTATCCCATGCCCGTGCTGATGATCGGCACCTACGATGAAAACGGGATTCCCAATGTCATGAATGCGGCGTGGGGAGGTATCTACGACTGGACACAGGTGATGGTCAGCCTTGCAGACGACCACAAGACCACGGAAAATATCCGCCGGACCGGCGCATTCACCGTCAGCTTTGCCACAGCCGGAACCGTCGTTTCCTGTGACTACGTGGGCATCGTTTCTGCCAATGATGTGCCCGATAAATTTGAAAGAGCCGGATTCCATGCCGTGAAGAGCGAATATGTCAACGCACCCGTGATCGAAGAACTGCCCATGACCTTGGAATGCCGTCTTGCGAAATTCAACGAAGACGGTATCTGCATCGGAGAGATCGTCAATGTCTCTGCCGATGAAAGCATTCTCGACGAAAACGGCAGAATTGACGTGAAACGTCTCGATCCCATCTGCTTTGACGGCGTCTCCAATGCGTATCTGCGTCTCGGCGAAAAGGCGGGACAGGCGTTCTCGGACGGAAAGAAGCTGAAAGATTGAACGGAATGGAAAAATCATGAAAGATGAATGTCTGATCTGTGGTGCGCCGCTGAAATATCTGGCAGCCGACGAGCCGATGGAATGTGTCCTCTGCCATAAGAAGGAAAACAGCAAGACGGTCTGCGAAAAGGGGCACTATGTCTGCAATGACTGTCATACACAGGGGATGGATGCCGTCTGCGGTGTATGTCTTTCTGAAACGTCGAAAGATCCCGCGGAGATCCTGCGGAAGATGATGGCTCTGCCGTTCTGTCATATGCACGGTCCCGAACATCATGTCATGGTCGGTGCGGCTCTGCTGACGGCATACAAAAACGCCGGAGGAGAGATCGATCTTGAAAAAGCTCTCTCCGAAATGCAGGCAAGAGGAAAGAAAGTTCCGGGCGGTACCTGCGGATTCTGGGGAGCCTGCGGTGCGGGAATCAGTGCGGGGATGTTCGTGTCCATCGTTACCGGCTCCACGCCGCTGGCGAAAGAAGCATGGGGGCTGTCCAACCGGATGACTTCCGCCGCGCTCGGGGCCATCGGGGAGATCGGCGGACCGCGCTGCTGCAAACGGGATTCCTATCTGGCGATCGCCGAGGCGGTGAAGTTCGCGAAAGAACACCTCGGTGTGGAGATGGAGCTTGGGACGATCCGCTGCGTTCATTCCGCGCAGAACAACCAGTGCATCGCTGCCCGCTGTCCGTTCTTTTAAGGAATACAAAAATGAGCTGTCGTATCCGGAAATACGGCAGCTCATTTCTGTTATTTTTTACGATCTTTTTTGAAAACCGGTTCATCCCCGGCACACAGCCACGCGCC
>JBGVOJ010000118.1:0-1516 GCA_045126415.1 Eubacteriales bacterium
TGATCGAGGAATTTCTGAAAACATAAATATCACAGAAAGAAGGAATAACTGTATGGAAAAACTGAATCAAACCACCGCCGAACTGATGACCAGACGCTTCGGCCACGACAACCTGATCGCCCTTGCCACCACAGCAGGAGAAATCCCGCAGGTTCGTGCAGTCAACACATACTACGAAAATGGCTCCTTTTACGTCATCACCCACGCTCTTTCCGGGAAAATGGCACAGCTCAGAGACAATCCCAACGCCGCCCTCTGCGGAGACTGGTTCACGGCACACGGTATCGGAGAAAACCTCGGCTGGATCCGGAATCCCGGAAACAAAGATCTGGCTGACAAGCTGAGAACGGTTTTTGCCGAATGGTATGACAACGGACACACAAACGAAGAAGATGAGAACACCATCATTCTGCGTATCCGGCTGACCGACGGGATTCTGTTCCACCATGGGACACGGTATGAAATTGATTTTTCAGAATGAAAACTTGATAGCAGTGAAGGAGCAGGTACCCATGAAAAGTAACGAAGTAAGATTTGGATGTTGTATATTGGCGTGTGATATGGAAGCGATGGTTCACTTTTACAGAGACACATTGGGGTTGAAAACCGAGTGGGACGGCAGTGATTTCGCAGAATTTCATACGGCAAGCGGGGCGTTATCGTTTTGGCTTTATAGCAGAAAGGCGTTCGCTCAGGCGTTCAACGAGAATTACACACTTCCCAGCGGTATCAATCAGACCTTTGAAATAGCATTCTGGCTGCCCGATTATGCCGCTGTTGATGCTGAATATACAAGACTTTCGGAGCTTGGCGTACCCCTGCCCTCCGGAGAGCCGATGACATACTCCTTCGGAATCCGCAATTTTTACGTTGCTGATCCAGAGGGAAACCTGATAGAAATTGGAAGTATGAATAAGTGAGGAAGCAGATGAAAAAGATCACCGTTTGTCCCCTGACCCCCGATCTTGCAGAAGAATACGCCCGCTTTTTTGATGTAACTCCCCACGATGTCAACCGGGATGATATGAAATGCTACTGCATTACATGGAGAAATGATGAAACTTATGCGGATGCCGGTCACTGGTTCGATACACGGGAAGAACGGCGTGCCCGTGCCATCGAATATGTAAAGAGCGGCTGTATCCGTGGCTATCTCGCATACAGCGGCGATGAGATCGTCGGCTGGTGCAATACCAATGAACACTGCAGAATGGGTGTTGACTATCTGCGCGGCGAATATCCCATTGGACAGGATCAGCCGGGTATCCGAGTAAAACCGATTTTCTGTTTTGTGATCCATCCCGCATACCAACGGATGGGTGTGGCTACTCAGATGGTTCAGCGAATCTGTGAAGACGCTGCAAAGGAGGGCTTTGATTATGTGGAAGCCTATGTTAACGCGGATTTTGTTGGTACCGTTGAAGATTTCCGCGGTCCGATCGGGATGTATGAAAAATGCGGCTTTGTGAGAACCGGTGAGCGGAACGGTAAAGCCGTGATGAGGAAAAAGCTGAAA
>JBGVOJ010000119.1:0-2765 GCA_045126415.1 Eubacteriales bacterium
AGAAACTTGGTCTGGCGCGCCTGTTCACGGGACAGTTCAGCAAACTGTTTGTACAGCCGCGTTTCTTCCAGCGGGTCAATTGCCGAAGTCGGTTCATCGAGCAGGATCATGTCGTGCATACGATACAATCCGCGCGCAATCGCCACACGCTGCCACTGACCGCCAGACAGTTCTGTTCCGTCAAATCCGCGTGCCATAAGGGTATCCAGTCCGTTCGGATAGGTTTCTGTATCGCTATAATTTACAGCGGCTTTGTCAAGTACCGGCACAACATCCCTGTCGTAAGTCTGACCCGCAATGTTGACATTCCCACGCAGACTCAGTGCTTTATAACACATAAAGTTCTGGAAAACCGCACTTGTTTTCGACATCAGCGAAGGTAATGCTGTCGATTTTGTATCTGCACCGCCGATGGTAACCGTACCGGTGTCCGGCGGATACAGACCGCACAGCAGTTTAGACAAAGTTGTTTTCCCGCTTCCGTTTTCCCCGACAATCGCTACAACTTCGCCTTTTCCGATTTCCACATTCACATTCCGGATCGCGGGTTCTTCAGCATCGGGATACCTGAAGGTAACATTCTTTACTTTTACTCCTTCTTTATCAAAGTCAGGAATAACCACATTTTCCTCATTTTCTTCGGGCGTATCACGGAAATCAAAGTAGGTATTCACATAATTATATTTCAATGCTTCAGAAAGATAGCCATAACTGAACAGGCTGTCGAATTTTGAAAACATGAGTTCAACCGAAGTAAAGACTGCCGCAAACGCCCCAGTTGTGATTGTACCGTTTCTCAGAGACCGAAGAAGGAGCAGCAGAACACCCGCCCAGCCGATGATCTTCACGCATCCGCATCCAAATCCGATAAGCTTCATCTTCATATCGTACTTGTAGCCCAGCCGGAACTTTATGAGCATATTGTCATAGTAGAGTTTATCGAAGTAATTATAGGCTCCGTATAACCGCGTATCATAAGGATTTTTGGCGTGTTCCTTATACTTATCGGCAAGCATACCATACTTTCTTGATGTGTCTTCGTGCTTTTCCTGAAGTTTGGGTTCGAGCCATTTGACAATCAGTGTCGGGACGAATGTCAGAACCAGTGCAAGAATCAGGACAGGATCAAGATCGGAAAGGTATACAACCATTACAGTAATGTAGGAACCGAGATTGATAATGAGATTGATCCACGCAAACAGTACACCAGGGACATATACTCCTGCGGTCTCTATTTCATCTATCTTTTCCGCAAATCCGGATTTTTCAAACTGAATGGGCTTGATCCGTCCCACACGGCTGTACAAATCCACATTCAGCTTGCGGATAATCGATGCTTCACTTGTATTATTGGCGTAACTTCCCAGCAAACCGATGATATTGTTGAACAGAATTACCGCAAGAACGATTACTGCCCCAATATAAATCCGGTTTACCGAACCTCCGCCGATCGCTTCTTCCGCTGCATTGAACAGGTATTCATTCGCAGGTGCCAGAAATCCGCTGAGTACACCGGTCAGAAGGGATACGGCAACCTTGACGAAAAGGGCTGCCGGTGCAAGTTTCAGAACAAGTCCAGCCGAACGTCTCAGTGCCCGAAATAATGTTTTGTTTTTCACAAGTACCACCCCCGCTGACTTTCAAACATTTCTGCGTAAAGTCCCTGTTTTTTCATAAGCTCTTCATGATTTCCCTGTTCTGCGATCTTACCGTCGTTCAGAACAAAGATACAGTCCGAATTCTTCGCCGAAGCCAGACGATGACTGATGAAAATTACCGCAGCATCGCGGGTCATCTCATCGAATTTCTGATAGAAATCACATTCCGCAATCGGGTCAAGTGCTGCTGTCGGTTCGTCAAGAATCTTCAAGCCGGATTTATGGACAACCGAACGCGCCATTGCCGCTCTCTGCCATTCGCCGCCGGACAGATCCGCACCCTTTTCATGAATCTTGCCGAGCATGGTTTTCTTGCCGTCTGCCAGTTTGGACACTGCATCATCCAGTCCTGCCAGTGTGATCGCGGCATCTACTTCATCATCTCCGGCACGGAAACCGGCCCCCATGTTGATGTTGTCTTCCAGCGAAATATCATATTTGCTGAAATTCTGCATAACTGCCGAGAACATTGCCTTGATGTCACAACGCGGCCATTCCCGCAGTTCTTTTCCGTTGATAAGGATTTCGCCTTCGTAATCGTCGTACATCCGCAGAATCAGCTTGATCAGCGTGGATTTCCCGGAACCGTTGATCCCGACCAGCGAATACTTCATCCCGGCATCCATCTTCAGAGAAACCCCATCGAGAATCTTCTTTTCCGTTCCGGGATAGGTAAAGGATACATTTTTCATTTCCAGCGATTCAAATGCCGGAGGATTTTCGGACATCGGTTCGGTATGCTCACGATTTCCCGTAAGCGCAAGGAACTTGTTGAACAGCTTTACCTGACGATGATTCAGAGTAAACAGGAACGTATACATCGAATAATCGCTGGCAATCTTCGGAATAACCGTTAAGATAGTATTCACAACCGAAATGAATACACCAATTGTAATGGTTCCGGCCACCAGTGTCGGCACCATCAGGAAGATTGCGAGGAAACAAAGTACCGAAGAGAGAATACCAAACAGATTCCCTTTGACACCATAACGGAAATTCCCCTTAAAGATGTCCGTTTCCACTTTGGTCAGTGATTTGGTGTACAGTTCGGAAATCATTTCGGAATAGCCGAACATACCGCGTTCACAGGCAGCCTGTCTTCCTCTC
>JBGVOJ010000120.1:0-3285 GCA_045126415.1 Eubacteriales bacterium
CGGTGCGGTGTTCTGCTTGACGTAGTTCTGGATTTCTTTTTTGAGTTCGTCGGTCGGCTCGGTGCCTTTGGTCAGGACGATGGATGCCTTGACGACCTGGCCGCGGATTTCGTCCGGTTCCGGAGATACGCCGCATTCCACAACGTACGGGAGTTCCATGATGACGTTTTCGATTTCGAACGGACCGATGCGGTAGCCGGAGGACTTGATGACGTCGTCCACGCGGCCGACGTACCACAGGAAGCCGTCTTCGTCACGCCATGCGGTGTCGCCGGTGTGGTAGTAGCCGTCGTGCCATACTTCTGCCGTTTTTGCTTCGTCGTGATAGTAACCGGTGAAGAGACCGCACGGTGCGCCGTCCGCGACGCGGACAACGATTTCGCCCGTTTCACCGTCCGCGGTTTCGTTGCCGTCCGCGTCGATGAGGTGGATGTCGTAGAGCGGACACGGTCTGCCCATGGAGCCGAGCTTATGCGGCGCGCCGGTCAGGTTGCCGATCATGCAGGTAGTTTCGGACTGACCGAAGCCTTCCATGATCTGCAGGCCGGTGATTTCTTCGAATTTGCGGTATACTTCCGGGTTGAGCGCTTCGCCTGCCGTCGTCGCATGCTTGAGGGAAGAGAAATCGTACTTCGACAGGTCTTCCTTGATAAGCATACGATACATCGTCGGCGGCGCGCAGAAGGTCGTGATGCGGTGCTTGCCGATCATCGGCAGGATCTTCGCCGCGTCGAAACGGTCGAAGTCGAAGACGAAAATCGCCGCTTCGCAGAGCCACTGACCATACATCTTGCCCCACATGGACTTCGCCCAGCCGGTGTCGGAAATGGTGAAGTGCAGACCGGTGTCGGACGAATCGACGCAGTGCCAGTACTTCGCCGTATGTAAGTGACCGAGCGGATACTTGTGGTTGTGCATCGCGATCTTCGGGTAGCCGGTTGTACCGGAGGTGAAGAACATCAGAAGCGGATCGTCGCCGCACGGGCTGTCTTCGGTGCGTTCGAACTTGCCGCTGAAGAGGTTGTATTCCTCGTCGAAATTGCGCCAGCCTTCACGTTCGCCGTTCACGATGATCTTTGTTTTGAGAGTATCGCACTTTTCCGCTGCCATATCGACCTGATGCGCGGTATCACCGTCCGCGGTGCAGAGGATCGCGGAAATGCCGGCTGCCTGGAAGCGGTATTCAAGGTCGTGGACGAGGAGCTGGTTCGGCGCGGGAATCGCAATCGCGCCCAACTTGTTCAGACCGAGCATCGCGAACCAGTACTGATAGTGCCGCTTGAGGATGAGCATGACGCGGTCGCCCTTCTTGATGCCGAGCGACTTGAAGTAGTTCGCGCACTGTGCGGACGCACGCTTGAGGTCGTGGAAGGTGATCCGCTTTTCGGTCACGCAGTCGTTCGCAACGTGGAGCATCGCCAGCTTGTCCGGCTTTTCGGTGCCGAGGACGTCGATGATGTCAAAGGCGAAGTTGAACTTGTCCTCGCCGGAGAACCTGATCTCGACGGGCGTGCCGTTTTCGTCCTTTTTGGTTTCGATGTATTTCTTGTAGAGGAATTTCGATTTGTCCGCCGTCGCAACGGTGGAGGGTCTTGCCGCCGTGACTTCGACTTCGCGTTCGTCTTCGGCTTCGCCGGCGGGATTCAGAACGATTGCGTAGAACAGACAGTCCGCGCCTTCCACAGCGACCATGCCGTGCGGGATCGAGCTGTCGTAGTAAATGCTGTCGCCCGGCTTCAGGATTTCGCTGTGTTCGCCGACCTGAACCTTCAGCGTACCGGAAATGACGATATCGCATTCCTGACCGTCGTGGGTGGTCAGCTCGATGTCGGAGCGTTCCGCGTTTTCGCTGTATTCGGCAACGACGTACAGCGGTTCGGCGATACGGTTCTTGAAGGAGGAGGCGAGGTTGAAGTAGGTCAGACCGTGCGCCTGTTCGATCTTCTGACCGTTTCCGGCACGGGTGACGGTGTATCCGGCAAGAGTCGGGCTCTTACCTTCGATGATATCGGTGACGTCGACGTTGAACGCCAGCGCACAGCGGTAAATGAACGCGAAAGTCAGGTTCGAGCGACCGCTTTCGCATTCGATGTATTCTGCTTCGGTAATACCGGTTTTCGCGGCCATTTCGGCGGTGCTGAATCCTTCGATTTCACGAAGTTCCGCGATACGGGCGGCCATTTCGTGGATCTTGAACTCCAGCGCGGTAATGTTGCTTTTCATGGTGAACTCCATATGTGTTGAGATTTTGTGGGGACGTGATTCAATAAAAAAACGCCCCAAAGAAATCTTTGAGACGAACAAGAATGTCCGCGGTACCACTCAAATTGCAGTTTTTCCTGCGAAAAAAACTGCCTCTCTCGGGCTCAGACAAGCCCTATGCCGTTTACGGGGCAGACACGGAAAGATTCTACTCACGGGAAACCCGTTTTCTTTCTTTCAGCTTGGGAGCTACCGTATCGGGGATGGGATCAGCGGCTCACACCGTCTGCAGTCAACCGACCGCTGCCGCATTCTCTGTGGATCTTGCGTCCGTACGCTCTCCGTCATTGCTATTAGATATATTTTATCGCAGAAGGGGAGGTTTGTCAAGAGTAAATGAAAAAATATTCAAAAAATCGCGGGAAGGAAAATGTTATACTTTGTTCACCAAAAATTCCATAAAGGCTTTTGACATACGCTTCATTCTATGATATAATATATCATTACAATACTATAATCGGAGAAATACTGTAATTTTATGATAATCCTTGGGATCGACCCCGGCATTGCCATCGTCGGATGGGGCATCATCGACTATTCCGGCTTCGGCACAAAGATCAGACCCATCGCGTTCGGGGCGATAACGACGAATTCGACCGAAAAGACCGAAGACCGCATCCTGCACGTGTATGAAGAACTGACGGCGATCATTGCAAAGTACAAGCCGGAATGTGCGGCGGTCGAGGAACTTTTCTTCAACACCAACCAGAAAACGGGGATCATTGTCGCGGAAGCGAGAGGGGTCATTATCCTCGCATGCCGGCAGGCGGGTCTCCCGATCAATGAATATACCCCGCTTCAGATCAAGCAGGCCGTCGTCGGCTACGGACGGGCGGACAAGCATCAGATTATCGAAATGGTGACGATGTTCCTCGGCCTCGCGAAACCTCCGAAGCCGGATGATACCGCCGACGCGCTCGCCGCCGCGATCTGCCACGCGCACTCGGGCACGTCAAGGCTGGCCGAATTCTACAACAAACCGACATCCATGGCAGGGAAGATCAAGTGAAGATTTTTGGGGGG
>JBGVOJ010000121.1:0-3346 GCA_045126415.1 Eubacteriales bacterium
AGATCGTATCCGAGAAGAGGGTCATCATCCGGTTGGCAAGCTGATTGGCAAGAGGAGTATCACTGCCGAGTTTGGATGCCCGGCGGCACAGTGCCAGTTCCACCGGCGCATTTTCGAAATTCGTTTCCAGGAGTTCAAGCATCCTGGAAAGCGAGATTTTTCTCTTCCGGATCACCAGTTCATCCACAGCAGCAACACAGTCGACAAAGGATGCATAGCTGGAGTAATGGAAATTGGAGCAGAAATATTTACTTCCTCCGGCATCGAAGGACTGAGCATTTTTGATGGTGTCGCGCCAGAAGCAGTCTGTCAGCTCAATCCATCCGCTGGGATTCTGCAGGAAACGGTCACGGGCAGCTTTCGTACGTTCGATCAGACCAAGAATTTCATCTTCCAGCCACGTATTGACAGCTCCGTACATTTCTTCCGCCGATTCCGGTTCCCGTCCGGCTTCTACGCAGGATTTCAGATAATCCAGAAGCGGAGGGATCAGTCCGATCCGGGCACCGTAGAACTCATGGTGGCGTTCAAGTCCGGGCATACACGGATGATTGCAGCCGAAATGTTCAAAATTCACCGCATCCTCCGGATCCACTCCGGCCCGCAGGAAGGAGTTGATGCAATCCGCTTCGTTATAAACCATCATAGACGAGCTCTGCCGCATTTTGTCAACGAAAATTTTCCACAGTTCCGGATGCTTTGTCTGGAAATCCGGCGAATAGTGTACAACAATCACCGGATTCTTGAATCGCGGAACGATCGTTTCGGCAAACAGCCGCGTCAGGTCTCCGGCAATTTCCGACCCGTCGGGACGGCGTCCCGCGAGTGCCAGATACTGCGGCGCATCGTAGCAGAGACACCGCGCCCATCCGGTCGAAACGCTCGGATCACTGCCGCTGAGCTGATGCTCGCCGCGTCCCATGATGAGGTTGTTCTTGCTGTAGAAATCGAGAATCAGCAGCCGTGCTTCGTCTTCTGTCAGCGTTCCGTCGGCGATATCCTGTTCGTACAGCTTTTCGAGCAGGAGATCCATCCGCCCGAACGCCAGTGTCGGATTGGCAGCAAGCAGCGCACAGTACACGAGGATCACCAGCCACATTGCCTGCAGACCTTCGCGGAATGTCCGCGGTTCATGCTCGGTCACGGCAAGGCAGACGTCTGCAGCTTCCGTCAGTCCCGCTTCCCGAGCGGCATAGGAATATCGTTTCCCGTAGGTCAGAAGAGCATCATAGATTGCTGCTGCACCTTCCAGATATGTCCGTTCTGCCGGATCGGTACGGCGTTCGAGTTCGTCCGCGGCACGTTTACGCAGTCCGGGTAAACCAATCTCGATCAGATCCGACCACCAGAACGACCGGTGTCCGCCGTCATGAATCCACGAAGGACGCCCGCTGTTTGCTTCATGTTTCCGGAAAAACGCTTCACCTTCCTCGTCCGGGACCTCTTCGCTCACCCGTCCGAGAATCAGATCATGCTCCTTCACCGGAAGGGTGATATTTTCAAGCACATATTTCAATCCGTTCCCGTACTTGAGCGGCTGCGGCAGTCCCGCGACGCGTTCATCTGCTTCATGAAACAGACGGATACGTTCCAGCGTCGTTGTCGTTACCGGCTTCATTGTCAGTGCCCACAGAGCTTCGTCTGTCAGAAGCGCGGCATGTTGTTCCATCGAACCGTAAGTTTTCATAAAATTCACCCTTTCTGTTTATTTCACGTTCCACACGGGGCAGACCGTCTGAAGAACCTTTCTTAATTCAGTCATCGTTTTCGAAGACGGGATTTCTGTATCGGCAAACCGGTATTCCAGAGCGAGGGCATCGTATTTGCCGGTACCCAGCCGGTGAAAGGGCAGAAGGTCGATCCGTCCACGGAATCCGATGTCCGCAAGCTCCCGTCCGGCGGCAAGAATGTCCTCCGCCGCATCGTTCACTCCGGGTATAATCGGCATCCGGATCCAGACTTCCCGTCCGCAGTCCGCAAATTTCCGCAGATTTTCCGCGATCAGCTTCCGCGAAACACCTGTATATTCCTTATGTTTTTGTTCATCCGCGATTTTGAAATCCACAAGAAACAGATCCGTGTACGGCAGGATCCGTTCATACTGCTCCCACGGTACGTTTCCCGCGGTATCGACGGCCGTGTGAATTCCGTGTTCCTTCAATAACGGCAGATAATGCTCCAGAAAATCTGTCCGCAGCATCGGTTCGCCGCCCGAACAGGTTACACCGCCGTCGGTTCCGTAAAATCGTTTTTCGCGCAGAGCGACGTCCAGCAGTTCCTCCGCCGTCATCTGCGTGCCGGAAAATAACCGTGCTTCCGCCGGACAGTTTTCCGTACAGGAGCCGCATCCGGTGCAGTCTTCCTTCCGCAGACCGTTTGCACATACTGTCCCGCAGATGCCGCAGCCGATGCAGCGGTTCGCGTATTTCATCAGAACCGGTGTCATCGGAATGGTTTCGGGATTGTGGCACCACGCACAGCGGAGATTGCATCCCTGAAAAAAGAACGTCGTCCGGACTCCCGGACCGTCGTGCAGACTTCCGCGCTGTACCTGCGTGATCACTGCAGTCTTCACGGTTATCGCCTCCGTTTATCTGTCTGATTTTATCTGAATTCTATCACACCCCTCCCGTTTTGTCAATTCTTTTTGTGAATCTCCTACAAATTTTATGCGCGATGTTTTTATCGTTATTTTCGGGAAGCCGTTTCCTTTTTCGGAGTTTTATGATATAATGGGGGCAATCAAAAATCCTTTATACAGAAAGGGACATTCTATGGAACGAATCAACCTCCCGAACGGTCTGAACGTATCGACCGTCTGCCTCGGTGCGATGAATTTCGGAACCACCACGTCCAAAAAGGACGCGTACGCCGTACTTGACGCGTATCTTGACATGGGCGGCAACTTCATTGACACTTCGAATAACTACGCCCACTGGAACGGTACAGGCGATGAAAGCGAAACCGTTCTCGGCGAATGGTTCCGAGACCGCAGCTGCCGTGACCGTGTCGTCCTCGCGACCAAAGTCGGCTTTGATCGCCACGGCAAGGGCGCGGGACTGAAAAAAGAACAGATCGAATACTGGATCGACGAAAGCCTGCGCAAGAGGAACACGGACTACATCGACCTTTACTACGCCCACACCGACGACCCGGACACGCCGCTCGATGAAACGATGGAAGCGTTCCACCGTCTCGTGGAAAAGGGAAAAGTCCGCACGCTCGGTGCGAGCAACTACGATACATGGCGTCTCACCGAAGCCAACACCATTGCAGCGCAGAACGGATATACCCCCTATACCGTCCACCAGCAGCTGTTCACCTACCTCCATCCGCACTTTGAGAT
>JBGVOJ010000122.1:0-1636 GCA_045126415.1 Eubacteriales bacterium
TTTCCCACAGATACTGCATTTCCGGGAAATATTCAGATGCAGCGAAAAGCACTACGGGTTCATTGTTCTGCACCGTACACAGGATAATTGTTCCCTGCACCAGAATGTCTTCGTATTCATACAGACTTTCGGTTAAGATCAGTTCCGGAACAACGTCATCTTCGATACGTACCGTGGTAAAATAAAAGTTACGATCAGGATAAAGTTTTTCCATCTCATACAGGAAGTACGCATAGACATCACAGTAGTTTTTTACCTTGCTGATTTTTTCGTATGCTTTTTCAAATGCGAGCTCAAAATTTTCGTGGTTGTAGACATAGCATCTGTTCGGTTTTTTTGCATCAAAAACCACACAGGCGTAATCGCGAATATGATTGATGTAATTTAAAGTTGGTTCCCATTCCTCATATAGGACGGAACGATAGCCTCCTTCTGCTTCGTTATAGATAAAACTGGGTGTTATATTTTCCGGATTTGTTCCTCCCTGTAAATACGGTGTTCCGTCCATCCGATACAGTCCCGAAACCATACTGTACTCTTTATAGGCAGGATTGCTGATTCTTGCTTCCCCTGTGACATCATAGTCCCAGATTTTATTCTGATACGGCAGATATGCCATGGAACCGTAAGTGCCGAACGTGTCGGTAAACAGTGCCAGACCGCTTGCGGCATCGTAACGGTAAACCTGTACTTCTGTTTCAATATCTTCTTCCGTAAGCGACACAAGCAGTTCGGGAACATCGTCGGAATCAATAAATGCAAAATCAAATCTCCATGTGGAGGTATCAAAATTTGACGCGCATTTATCGAGAAGTTGCCGGAAAGCTGTCTTGGCTTTTTCTGTACGGGTTTCCGCTGCTGTAGCTGCGGTGTTTGCTGTGGTTCCGGTATCGGCTGCCGTTGCGGGAAGTGCGGCGGCAGAGGTCATGAGGAGACATAACAGTACGGAAATAAGTCTGCGTTTTTTCATGTTTGTTGTCCTTTCTGTGGTCTATATAAATTTTTATATAGTACGACGTGATCTGCAATTCTGCGGTATCACTGAGCGTCAGTCGGTTGAAATGCAGGACGATTTTTTATTGCCCTGCCTACTGTTTTTTCAAAATTATCGGCTGTTACATCCTCTCCCCCTTCATAACACCGAATTCTCACACAGCGGTTATAATTGTCGCAGTTTTCTGTCAGCTCGTTGAATTCTTCCGGATTCCGTGTGTGATTGATACGGTCAACCATCAAGGTATTGAAGCTGTTTTCCAGAGCAATTACTGCTTTCCAAATGGTTTCCTCTTCATCCTGCAGACAGTCTTCAAATACCTTTAACTTTGCCTGATCTGCTTTTATGTCAAATTCAATGATTTCTCTCATAGATTCGTAGGAATAATTTTCGAGCAAATCCTTTCTGACATGGACGGTGTTTCTATACACATAGATAGAATTTTCTAAAGTTTTTATTGTAGAAGTAATATATTCAGTAGACATATCTAAATTTTTATACTCTTCAAGAATATCCTGATAGCTACTGATTTTCTCTTCTTCCCTTTTAATTTTTTCATCCCACATAGCCCAAAAATCCTCTTCTGAAGTGCATTTCAAGAGGTCTTCATTTTCTGTAATATTAAGCCTGACAGAATCATAC
>JBGVOJ010000123.1:0-8203 GCA_045126415.1 Eubacteriales bacterium
CCCGACAGAATACCAGTTACAGGCAGAACGATAAATTGTGATTTAATGATTGACTTATGTTTGATTCCCTGATATAATAAATACGAACAAAATAATTTGTCACCGGAGGCAGAGCGCCGTAGCGTTCAATTGCCGGATTAGGTGTCCAAGTGAGCTTGGGATATTGTGTATCAATAGTCCAAGCTCTATTTTTTATTTTGGAGGTATTTATGAAAAACACAAAGGTTACTCTTGTTCCACTTACAGCAGATGACCGTGAGCAGTTTATCCTGGACAATCAATGGGCATTCAAGCATGGTGCAATGATGGAGTTCGGTGAATGTGATAACCACATTGATGACGAAGGAGAGATTATCTCACGTGCAACGATTGAGAAATCTATCGACAACCCCAGAAGTGAAACATATCGCATTATGCTTAACGGAGAAAAGGTCGGTGGATTGATACTCACGATTGACAAGGAAACACATCATAACCACTTGGATATTCTTTTTGTTTTACCTGAAGTGCACAGCAAAGGAATCGGTTACGGAGCATGGCAGGCAGTTGAAACTCTGCATCCCGAAACTCTAGTTTGGGAGACCTGTACGCCGTATTTTGAAAAACGTAACATTCACTTTTATGTAAATAAATGCGGTTTTCAGATTGATCAGTTTTGGTGCGAATATTTCCACTCAGAGAACAATATATCCAATGATGAGGACCATGACCCCGACGAAGGACCGGACGAAATGTTTCGCTTCATTAAGATGATGAAGACGTAACAGTTGCAAATACGTATTTATTGAGCACAGTTACTGCATGCGGGAACATATAATCGAATTGGGACTTTAGAATAAGATACCGATGGAATCCACAACCTGTGTCACAAGCACCACGCCGTAGATCAGCAGAATGCAGAACATCATGAACATACAGTTGATCAGCTCGGCGGAATCACCTGCGGAGATGGTTTTGGCATGGTTGTCGGAGATGTACGTCTGAACTTCGTCCAGCAGTTCTTCATAGGGTCTGTCCGCCGAATGCTGTCCCCAGAAGATGTCATTCAGATTGTTCGTCGGATTCTGCACCATAGATGACTCCACCTCCCGTACCGCAATTTCGTACCATCTGCAATGCGGCAAGGTATCTTTCCGAACAGTATTTTCCGGCGCTGAACACTGTCCCTTCCGTTGCCGACCGGTCAATTTCCTTGCTCCACGGCAGAATCCCGTCCAGATGCCCAAAAACATGCTCCATTTCATCAAGAGCATAATAGGGTCGGGCGACACCGGCAAAGATCAGATGGTCGTCGAACCGGAACTTTTCCCCGGTCAGAAGCGGTGCCTGCGCTTTGCGGTAACTGACGCCACGCAGATCGGCGGAAAAGATGCCGATTGCCCGGTCGGACATTTCGATGGCTGCCGGCGTAAACAGATCGGTGATCCGGGAGGTACAGTCGATAATCACATGATCCACCATGCCGGAGACCACTTCAATGGTCTGCACCACCCGGTCGTAGTTCACTTCCGGATAGGACAGCGGCATATCACCGGAGGTGTAGCCGAGTACTCCGATATACGGATAGGATTTCAGCAGTTTTACCTTTTCACCGTCCTCGTAACTGTAGACTGCCACAATATCGTCGGTTCGCAGCTTGTTGGAGAGAACTCCGGCAAGGGACTGCACCGACATGGACACGGCGATTTTGTCACCGGTGAGTTTTTTCAGAATGGTGTCCTTTTCGGGTGATTCGGTGCTGACTTTGGTAGGCAGAAAATAGTCGCCGGGTACCAGATCGACCAATGCATAAGTGCCGACCACCTGCGTGAAATCGGTTGCTACATTGGCAGGCAGACCATGGGAGCTGACCTCCGCCATCTCCAGTTGTTCGGCTGTTACCACAGTGCCTTCCTCAATGGCTTCCTTAGATCATCTTCCACATATTCGTAGGTGAAGATATCAAGCTGAGTACAGTAATCATAGGCATCCTTGTCCGGGATCCCGCGGAGTCTGGCGATGGCCCGCATGAACTCCCCTGTGGTGATGCCCGCATTGGGCTGGAAGGAATCCGCATCCACCCCATCGAGAAGACCGCGTGCGCAGACAAAGTCAATCTGATTTTTATACTTGTGATTGCGGATATCAGTGTAGCTGCTGGTGTATTCGCTGAACATCGGCTTGCCGTAGCTTTCGGTTCTGAAAACCAGTTTACCGTCCACCACTGCACTGAGGGGAATCAGCTTGCCGCCGACGATGGGAACCATATTTTCAGAATTCACGTTGATTCCCATTGTCACATCAGCAAGAGCCTGAGAGGTAACTACATACACACCGCTTTCCGATACGGGGATTCGTGCGTCCCCGTTTCGGATGCTCACTGTAGATACATACTCAAATCCATTGCCCATCAGTCGGTACAGATAACCGGTATCCACATCTCTGGAGGCAAAACAGCGGAGTTCAGCGGTGATATCGTGATCGGTATCCGCTGTGACCTTCACGGAAAGCAGGTCGGTATTGCGGAGCTTGCGGCGAAGGATTTTGGACAGTTCATAGTCCTTGTAGGGAAGATGACAGCATCAGTGCTGCCAGAGGAATGGAGAGAATTCGTTTGTTCATACACACAGTTTCCTTTCATTATTCAAATGCACGGTTGTTTTTCGGCTTGCGGCGGGTAAAAACCACGGCAAGAATCACGATCAGTACAATAATGGCGATCCCGACTGCCACAATCCCGGCGATGTCGGTGGTTTCGCTTTCCACATTCAGCAGGTGCTCTTCGTCCAGATCTGTGATGGTGAAGGTGGCGGTATTGCCGTTGATTTCTGCTCCTTCCGCCGTCACTTCACCGGGCATGGTCACGGCAACTGCCAGCTTGAACATGTCTCCCGTATCCATACCGAGCATGGACAGTTCATCATCGTTCATTTCGTGAGGCATGGTGACAAGGGACAGACGGTAGTTGTCTCCGATGAGAGAGGTATTGTGAACCACATCGACGGATTTGAAGATGAAGGAATTGTCTGTGGTTTCTTCTTCCGCTTCGGATGTCTCTGTATTATCATCAATCCAGAGATCGTCATCCTCTTCAAAGGACTCATCCAGCCCGGCATCCTCCATGACGGAAGCTGTTTCTTTTCCGTCAAAGATGTCTTCGGCCCCTTCCTGTGCCATCATGGATTCGTAATATTTCTCGTTGATCCCAACAGAGATTTCCACGGTTCCGGTGTCGTTTTCCAGGGTGGTCACACCGACGCCCGAACGGACACATCCGGTGAATACCATCAGGACAGCCGCCAGCAGAGCTGCCAGTTTTCCTCTTTTGTTTTTCATGCTCATGTTTATTTTGCTCCTCTTTTCTTAAAATTTGATGACATATTGGAAGAATTCCGTCAGGAATTCTTCGGTGTGAATTTAGCTGCACATCCTACTCAGCACACGTAATAATTCACACAAATTTCGCCCGACAGGTTTGTCCATCGGGCGTTTTGAACTTATAGGATTGGTATCAGAGTCGCTGCATAGCCCAGTGTCAGAAACGGCACAAAGGCAATGTGCAGGCTTTTATCATGGGTGACAATGCGTTTGGCTGTCCCGTACAGCAGAGCAAGAATGGATGCGGTCATCAGAATGAGCAGCGTATCATATAGCCCTGCCATCAGTCCGAGGAGAGCCATCAGCTTGATATCCCCTCCACCGATCCCGCCGCCGGTTGCCATGGCAGCAGCCAGCAGGATCCCGCCGCCGCTCAGTCCGCCGAAGAGAAAGGAGAGCATGTCCCCGGCGGATCGTATTTCCGTAATCCCGATAAGAAATACAGCAGGCAGCAGCAGTAGCAAGGAGGTGTTTGTCACCCTTTTGTAACGGATATCATAGATCGACAACCCGATCAGATATCCGAGGGTGAGCAGTTCAGTTGCGGTTCGTATAGTAATCATCGTACATGCTTCCGTTGATCCGGATCAAAGCGTAGGTATTTCCCGTGAGCATTCCGGCAGGAGTCCAGAGGTCGTACACCGCATATTTCACGGTATATTCGCCGTCCGGATACCAGATCGGCGTCTTGTGCATCTTCCCGCCGCTGATGCTGTCGGTGTCCGAATTGAAGGTGAAGGATGCGGTATATCCGTCATCATCCGCATTTTCATCCGTCAGCAGAAGCATATTGGAACGGTTCTCTGCCGTGGAATAGTTGAATTCGGAATAGTAGGCGTTCACCTTGGCGTTTCCGGCGTACATGGTGTCGTCCACATCGGAGAGTTCTACGGAAACTTCCGTATTCAGTCCGTATCCGCTGCGGGTAGTCCACTGGTCGCGGGAACTGTTGTACTGCTTCCATACCGCCGTATCGTCCGGCTTGAGCTTCGCGGATACCATAAGTTCGGCACTGTATTCCTTTTCTGTGAATCCGCCGTCCCATTCCCAGACGGACCAGGTCAGTTCGGGGGTGTTGTTGGTCTTGTAGACAGAACCGGTGAAGTCCGCCGGTGCATCCAGTTCAAAACTGGGATCGGGAATGCTTCTCGCAGGAAGGAGATAGGTCGTGACAGTCTTTGAGGATTCATTGTTGCTGTCTGTGGAATCAGAGTAACCGGAGGGCATATCCACCGTAAAGGTAAAGGTCACATCCGGATCGGTGTACCCGGTTTCCGGAATCTCCACGATGAACCATACCAGATTGGTTTCCGACTTCGGACAGATCACGGATTTGGTCTGGCTGTCGAATTCCTCGTCTTCGTTCATCACAGCGGACATGGTGACGGACAGCGGATTCGATGGTGTAAAATCGATATTGCTGTCTCCGGTGACTTCCGCAGAAACAATGATGGTGGAGCCGCGGTATACGGTACCGTTCACGTTCTTCGCTGTAATACCGACATCCGCATCGTTCTTATCCAGATAGATCGTGATGGAATCGGTAGTATCGGATACGGAAACCGAAGCGGAACCGGAGCCTGAACTGTACCCTGTTTTGCTTGCCGTAAAGGTGTAGGAACCAAACGGAATACTGCTGAAGGTAACTTTACCGGAAGAATTGGTGGTACCCGAATAGCCGCTTCCGGAAACCGATGCACCGGAGATAGCTGTGTAAGTATCGGCATCCTTGACCGTAACGGTGATCGTACCGCTGGTGGGCAGAGGCGTCAGGTAAATGGTGATGGTTTCGGAGGTGTCACTTGTACTGATTACTGCCGAGCCCGAACCGGAGCTGTAACCGGATTTGCTGGCGGTGAAGGTGTAGCTTCCAAGAGGAATGCTGCTGAACTTCTTATATCCGCTGCTGTTGGTGGTACCGGAATAACCGCCTCCCGATACCGATGCACCGGAGATCAGAGCGTTGGTGTTTGCATCCCTTACATATACAGTGATATCACCGGTTGTGGGCAGCACTTCTTCCGGTGTCAGGTAGATAGTCAGTGTTCTGGTGCCGGAGGAATTCAGAGTAGTCGAACCGCTGCCGGATTCATATCCGGTCTTCGATGCCGTGAAGGAATAGGTTCCCAGCGACAGCGAGGAGAAGGTGGTGTATCCGGAGGAATTGGTGGTCCTTGTCGATCCTGCTCCACTTACTGTGGCACCGGAAATCAGAGCATTGGTTTCACTGTCACGGACATACACCCGGATGGAACCGATGATTTCAACCTCTTCTTCCTCCTCAATGGGAGTCAGATAGATCGTGACAGACGGTGATGTATCCGATGCCGTAATTCTCACGGAACCGCTGCCCCTTATATCGGTAGATAATCTTCGTGACCGAACAACCAGAAGCCGAAGCAGTCACGGTATAACTTGCAGGATAGGATTCCGATGAAATTTCACCGCCTGCAGAACCAAGCGTACCGCTGGGACCGGATGCGGAAAGTGAAACCGATGCACTTACCGTGGTCTTGGTATATCCGCAGTCACGGCAGGTATTATTTCTGAAATCGTGGGATTCACTTTCCGTAGTGCTTCTTCCGCAGATACAGGATTTCTCCCGTTCATGCTTTGTACCGGAGGATGCTTCCCAGTCACCGTACTCCCAGTCATGGGATTCGGTCGTGGTATTAATTGCTGTTCTCGTAAGAATAGGTGGTTTTCGTTTTTCTGTGCTTGCAGTGACCACAGGCGGTACATTCGCCGGAACTGTTGTAGGAATGGTCTTCCCATCCGGCATAGCCCCAGCCTTCCGTAACTGTCCCGCATTTGCTGCACCTGGATTTATAACTGTGCATCTTCTCGTTTTCGATGGTGTACACTTTTTTGTAGTTGTGAGAACACGCCGCCGATACGGTCAGCGGAAGCAGGCTCACCACCATCATCACCGAGAGAACCATGCACAGGATTCTGGTTAATTTACGTTTCATAAACTCTCCTTTCATCGGAGCTGCAAACGAAAAACGCCCCACGATTCATGAGGCGTTCATCGTAAATTATTCGATTATTCCAGTCCCCACAGACCGAGACAGTAGTGGTTTTTCGCTTCCTTCGTATAGAAGTCGATTTCACTCCGGCTTAACTTGCAGGGTGTTTCGGGATTCACATATCCTTCTTCGCTGATGTTCAGAACAAATCTGGTACAGGTATCGTTGCAGTACATTTCCACTTCACGGTCATCGTAGTAGTGCGTACCGAATGTACCGGAACGGCTAGCCATCGCAGAATAAAGCGGATACCATTCGGAAGTGTCCGGATAGAATGTTTCCCAGATCTCGCCGGTAATGGTGTCCATCATGATTTCATATGCCGTCGGATTCCCGTTTGTTCACAAGGATCATACGGTTGGTTCCAAACCAGTCTACAGTGCAGTTCAGCGTTTCGGCAACCACACGGAGCGGCACCATTGTACGGTCATTGATCAGGGTGGATGCCACATCCAGCGTCACATTCTGACCGTTGATTTTTGCCTTATTGGTACCGATGTACATGATGATCTTCCCGTCATCGATCACAGCGGAGTTGTCTGCCATATTCCACTCAACATCGTAACCAAGATTCTCGGCAATAAATCTCACCGGAACAAGGGTACGGTCATTCACAATGGTCGGTTCCTGGTCGGGAAAGTTAATCGCTTTACCGTCCACCTTAACTGTAAGCTCCGGTGCGGCTGCCATAGACGGGATTGCGGCTGCGGAAATGAGGGTTACGGCTGCGAGAGCCGCTGAGATGAGTCTGAAAATTTTCTTGTTCATATCGTTTTCTCCTTTTCGGTTTTGGTCATATATACGTGAAATCAATAGAATTGCACGGATCAATATGCTTTCAGATTATGACGGCCCGACAGCTCGATGGCATCCCGCCGAACCGTCCGGTTATCGCCGAACAGAGATACATAATATTCCACATCGCAGGTGAGGATATATTCTATGTTATCACCGTTCTCCGCGAAAGTCAGGGCGATGTTGTCCAGCTTGTAGGTATCGGTCACAAGCGGCATAGCGGATGCGATTTTGGTTTTCACCAGTGCCTCCAGCCCGGAACGGTACGCTGCATCGTCTGCCAGAGTGTGATAGTATTCTGTAAGGTTTCCTTCCCGCATGGCCTTGTAGGTGTCCTCCGATATCCGGATCGACACATTGGTCAGCTCGTTTTTCACAGTATTCCGGATACAGAGACAGGTGACTTCTGCCGATACCCAGGTCATGAGCTGTACCATCAGGATCACCATGGCCAGAATATAGCAGGCAATAAACGGAACCCCGAAGTCACCACGGTCGTTTTTCAGATATTTCTTCATTTCCAGTACCTCTCCGATACCCCTGCTGCTGCCGATTTTAACGTCATCGGCAGACCGGTGATCTCCCAGAATCCACCGAGCTGAACATCTGCTGTTATTGTCAGATAGAATGGGGTTCCCAGCTGAATGGCGGTGGGACATCCTTCTTTGGTAATATAGGTGGTATCCACATGATAAGTCAGCGCGGTGGCTTTACCGAGATCGATACTGAGAAAGTCAAGCAAGTCTTCAGTATCATCATCCACCTTACCGGCCAGCTGTATCTGTCTTGTGACCTGATCGGCAGCGGAGTCCAGTTTCTGCTTGGTCATAACCACAGCCAGCACATCCATGATGACTGCCAGTGTGACGACAACCACCAGAATGTAAACGACCGTGCTGACATAGTTTGTCTCGGCACGGTCGTTATGGATATATTTTCGGATTTTCGGAATTATGATGCACCTCCCGGGATGCAGAAAAGCCGCCAGATTTCTCAGGCAGCTTTCTCGCAGGTAGTATTTT
>JBGVOJ010000124.1:0-1204 GCA_045126415.1 Eubacteriales bacterium
AAGAAATTATAGAAACAGGAGAAAAACAATGTTAGACATTAAGTTCTTACGCGACAACCCGGACGTGGTTCGTCAGAATATCAAGAACAAGTTCCAGGATCACAAGCTCCCGCTCGTTGATGAAGTGATCGCGCTTGACGCGGAAAACCGCGCTATCATGCAGGAAGCGGATGCACTCCGCGGCAACCGCAACAAGCTGTCCAAGCAGATCGGCGGTCTCATGGCGAAGGGTCAGAAGGAAGAAGCCGAAAAGGTTAAGCAGCAGGTCAACGAACAGTCCGCACGTCTCGCGGAATGCGAAGCGAAGGAAGCGGAACTTGCGGAAAAGATCAAGTCCATTATGATGGTAATCCCGAACATCATCGACCCGACCGTACCGATCGGCAAGGACGACAACGAAAACGTGGAAATCGAAAAGTTCGGCGAACCGGTGGTTCCGGATTTTGAAATTCCGTACCATACCGACATCATGGAACGCTTCAACGGCATCGACCTCGACTCCGCGCGCCGTGTTGCCGGCAACGGCTTCTACTACCTCATGGGTGACATCGCTCGTCTGCACTCCGCTGTGATCTCCTACGCACGTGACTTCATGATCGACCGCGGTTTCACCTACTGCGTACCGCCGTTCATGATCCGTTCCGACGTTGTTACCGGCGTTATGAGCTTTGCGGAAATGGAAGCGATGATGTATAAGATCGAAGGCGAAGACCTCTACCTCATCGGTACCTCCGAACACTCCATGATCGGTAAGTTCATTGACCAGATCATCCCCGAAGCGGAACTTCCGTACACCCTCACCAGCTACTCTCCCTGCTTCCGTAAGGAAAAGGGCGCACACGGCATCGAAGAACGCGGCGTATACCGTATCCACCAGTTCGAAAAGCAGGAAATGATCGTTGTCTGCAAGCCCGAAGACGCTATGATGTGGTACAACAAGCTCTGGCAGAACACCGTTGACCTGTTCCGCTCCCTCGATATCCCGGTACGTACCCTCGAATGCTGCTCCGGTGACCTCGCTGACCTCAAGGTCAAGTCCTGCGACGTCGAAGCATGGTCCCCGCGTCAGAAGAAGTACTTCGAAGTTGGCTCCTGCTCCAACCTCGGTGACGCGCAGGCACGCCGCCTCCGCATCCGCGTAAACGGCAGCGGCAAGAAGTACCTCGCTACCACCCTCAACAACACCGTAGTCGCTCCGCCGAGA
>JBGVOJ010000125.1:0-5192 GCA_045126415.1 Eubacteriales bacterium
CGTTCCGTCAGCGGCGCGGCGGTATCCGCAAGGCTGATGATGTATTCAAAGGCATCCTTGTGACCAATGGCTTCCAGATGGTCTCTGAGCGGCTTTTCGGCGATGGTGATACCTTCCTGTAAAATCAGCGCGGTTTCACGGAGAGTCAGCGTGTTCCCCTCGATGGCGTTGGAATGGTAGGTGTTTTCGATGATGAATTCTTCGTGCAAGCGTTTCATTTCCGTTTCGTTCAGCGGACGCATGGTTTTTAACTTGGCGCGAAGTTCATCAATTCTTGTGAAGTCCATAGTGCTTGCCCCTCTCGCATTCATTCAGCCATTTCACGGGCTTTATCGCGTTCCATAGCTTCTTCGATGGCGCGATTGACAAAGCTGTTCATGCTCTCGCCATTGGCTTTTGCGTGTGCAGTTACCATTTCTTTATTGCCTTTCGGCAACATGATCGTCACGCGGTCATATTTTTCGCGGTTAAATTGGTTCTTATATGAGACTTTATCAAACTTTTTTTCGTCGTCCATTATATTCTCACCTCCACACATAGTATACCATACATGATACATCTTTAGCAATATACATAGTGTACAAAATATCTTGCTAAAGATAGTCTATTGTGCCTATTGATATCTTGCTAAAGATATGATATAATATAGTCACAAGGGAACAGCAAGCCGCCGGAAACAAAGCATAGAGAAGCGGTCAACAGTCTCGGTAGCTGATTCCCTGTGAGAGGGCAGAGCCGATGGAAACGAACGTGAGCAAAGCAAGACCAGAAACAAGCGCGGCCGCCCTCTCAGGAGAGATCATATCAACATAAAGGAGAAGCAACATGAAGAAATTCAATCTCAGCAGTATCATGAGTGCGGCGTGGAGAATCTTCCGCAAAGCCGAAATCACCTTCGCCGACGCACTCCGGATGGCATGGGCAAATGCCAGAGCGTACAACGCGGCAAAGGCGGAAGCCGGTACCGAAGAAGTCACCCACACATGGAGCGGTTGGAAAAACCTCGGCTACGAGGTGATCCACGAAAGCAAGGCTGTTTTCAAGGTGGTTCTCAGCGATCCCACCACAAAGAACGGCACCCGCGTATATGCCTACTTCGGGGAATCGCAGGTACAGCCCCTTGAGGTATAAAAGGAAAAAGCCCTTATAAATCCACCCTACCACAAGCGATTTATAAGAGGCTGTCATACCTTCGGAGAGGTACAATCATAGTATACCATACCTCTCCGAAGGTGTCAAGAACAAATTCAATCATCGGGAGAAAAAACGTGTCAAAAAGAGAAATGATTTCCGCTATCCGCCGTTGGCTGAATAACGCGGACTATAGAACCGTTAGTCTGATATACAATTTTACCGTTGGAGCCTGCAAGGTGTCCGCGCGGAAAGCAGAATAACATATACCATGAGAGGGAGCCGGAACCCCTCTCATTTTTGTTTGTTTTTAGCAGTTCAGTCCAGTTCCTCACTTACCCGCAGTCCCCGCATGAGAGCGAAGGTTTTCCTGGCTTCATCGAGGTAATACCATACCTGCCGTTCCGACACATGAGCGTTCATAGCGAACTTTACGACACGTCCGCTTATTTCATGCTGTTTCGGTTTCTTCCACGGATCGTGCATATACACAGCTTTCACGGCATCGCACACCAGACCTTTTCCGGAATCCCGAAGTATCCGGAACGCTTCCGCACAAGCCAGTATATCACACAGTCCCGCCGATGCTTTATCCACTTCTGCGTCAGCATAGGCAGAGGCTTTCTGCGGATCGGCGGCGTATGCTTTCCGGAGAGCTGCAGAACGTATACGCTCCACAGCTTCCTGATACGAGGGACAGCCGTGACGTGCCCAGTAAACATAGGCTTCCGTGGCATAGTCCCGAATAAAGTCTTTCTTCATGTCTGAATAGATCTCCGTTGCCATTATTGCAGGGGTTCAGAGGGCTGTATACGCTCAATTCTTCCCCTTAATGATGGCGAATATCTTTTCACGTCCGAGAGGGGTTATCAACGTCTGCGCGGTTGTGCGGGTTCCGTTGGCGGTGAGATACGGCACCTCCTTGACTTCAAACCACCCGCTGTCAATCCGCTGCGCGTAGGGTATCAGCTTTTTGTCGGCGTTCCGGTAACAGAGTTTGTGCTTTTCAACTGCCGCAATGAATTTCTTTTCCGGAATACCCAGTATTTTTGCGGTTTCGCGGAAATTCAACGATCCTTCGGACGCGGCAACGGTATCATAGTATTCCGCTTTCGGGGTAAGTTCCGCCACTTTTGCCCTCTCTGCTTTGAGCTGCTGGGCAAGATTTATAAGGGTGTCCGGATCATGAAGAATTTTTTCGATGGTGTCCGGTGCTATGTATGCTCCGTGTTTGCGGATGGACAGAAGAACGTCATCAAAAATCCATGCTTCAAATTCCTGTGCCTGCGGAAGTTTGCTGCTTGCGATCAAACGGTAAACGTCCCCTTCGGGAATATAAGACATTTCAACAGTCTGTTCAGAGGTAACGCCGTGTTGATTGGTCGTGATGGAGACCCCGTCGCGTTTTACGACACCCCTGCAATGCCGAATAAGGGCATCACGCGAATTACTGTACCCAAGAGCTTCTGCAATATCTTTACCGCAGAACAGTACCTTTCCGTTTTCTTCAAGTATGCGGAGGGTATCTGCCGTTTCCGGTGCCGCGATCCTCGCGCACGCGCGCGTATATCGAGCGGAAAAATTCAATCTTCAGATCGGAGATATCGCCAGATGTCTGGCTTTTTGCACCATGACCAAAATACCTCCATGAGAGGGCATCGGTCCGAAAAAACGCGATTTCTCCCCGCGCGTTATTCATTTACGCCGCGTTTACCCCGCGCACGTCTGCGTAAAATAATTGTGTAGGAAAGTCGCCTTTCTGGAAAGATTGAAAAAGTTGAAACAGGGATTTTACACGCAAACGAGAGGCGGTGCGGTTGGAGTGAGAGAGCCTGTAAACATTATTGTACCGGGGGACAGGTACAGCGGCATTCCCTCTCGGACGTTTTCTTTTCGCCGGTGAAGTTTTTTGTTTCGCGGAATTTGTTTTCAGATTCGTTTTCCAGATGTCTATGAATTCCCTCGGACGGTGTAAGCGTCCATATTCGTCCCGACGGAAGTATCGGTTGTTGGTCTTGTACAGCATGAAGGACACGAACGGCGCGAGCTGGATTTCATCGTTGGCGGTCGTTTCTACAGAGTAAGGGCAGACCGTGTAGCCCGGATAGAGGTTCTGTATGTAGTTGTAATCAAGCGGATTGCTGTTGATGTGGTAAACCTCTTCACGGCGTATGCGGTCGTCAGAGACTTCAACACAGGGGTTCAAAAGGTTGCGGGACGCAGACCAATGTTTATAACGGATTCGTTCGTTTTGCTTTGTCAGATATGCCGCAAGTCCCAAAACGCCGTTTTCATCGAACCGGAGAGATTCAGCAGAAACACTTCCGCGTCCCCATGTTTTTGCTATCTGAGCGCGATCCAGACCGCCGGATATAATGAGATGGTGGTGAATTCGTCCTTTCTTTCCGGTTTCCATGACTTCAATGTACTTGAACAGGGAAACAGCTTCTCCGGTTGTACCGCTCCATGCGCGTTTGATACGCCGGATAAAGTTGTACATTTCTGTGTGAGCTGCTTTAATACTTTTCGGAAGGTGGTTCCGGTCATAGGTAAGGGAAACAACAGTATCTCCCGGCGTGAAGTTGGTGTGGATCAGCGCGGACAGCTTCCGGCGGGAATTCTTTTCATTGAGCTTCTTCTGTACCTCGCGGGTAGTACGGTGCTTCTTCTGACGTGTCTTCTTATCTGAGAGGGAACGAACAGGGTACAGGTGGATCATAACGTATTCGCCGCAGTCAATCCGCTGTTCTCTCATACAGCCGCGTGCCGGTGTGGTTGTGGTAGGATTCATGTTTGTGTGTCCCTCTCATGTGTGGTAGTAATTTCGGGAGCTTCCGAAGGATTTATAGAATGGTCGCAGAGTTAATACCCCATACAAGCCCCCATTCATTGGGGAGCCGGTGCGGGTTCCTCAATGAGCAGGGATTGTATTTTTTCGCGGGGGATCAGAAATCACAAAGAAGATCGTCCATATCGAACACGCCGAGGCATCCGCTGTCTGTATCAACGGGCAGGAGGAAAATTTTTTCTTCGTTTTCGTCCATGAGGTCACGTTCGTCAAAGACCTGTTCCAGACATCTGGCAAAACGCCATGTTCCGGAGGTCTGCCGTTTATTGGTGACACGGTTTACAATGCCTGTCTTGCCTTTTGCATCGAATAAAGGTGTCTGTGTTTCGTGTCCCTTCTTCCACCCGGTACAGAGATCGGCGGCGTTCAGAGAACCGGGGAGAAGGACATAGTGGTGAAAGGATTCTCCGTAATGCCCTCTACGTTCGGTTCCGGTAATTCCGATATAGCGGAAATCATGTGCCTGGTCTCCGGCAGTCTGCCGCCAGAGGGTTTCCAGATAGCGGATGTATTCGCAGAGGTCGTTTTCTGCCTGTGATACATTTCCGTCCGGATCGTCGTCGGGAATGTAGGTGAGATGAATAACAACGTCGCCGACGGTGAAGTTCCGACGGATCAGCTCCGCGAGATTGTCGCGGGCTTCAAGTATGTAACTGCGTGACATAATGCCCTCTCCCTTTGTTCACTTAATCGGCGTGTCGGCGGCGGTCTGAGCGGCAAGCAGAGCAACAAGAGCTTCCGTGTTTACCATGAAGCGGTTCCCGGAATAGAAACCGGGACAAGTTCCCTGCTTAATCATACGGCGGATGGCGTTTTCAGGAATCTGTGTTGCCTTGGAAGCCTTTGCAGGCGGGAGAAAGTTCGGATTGTTCGGAATAGTGATCGGGGTATCCATGTGTGTTCCTCCTGTAATATGTTTGAGTATTTCAAAATTCTTTTCATGAAGATATTGACATTTCTATTATCTTCGTGTATTATTATATCACAAGTTGGTTGATTGGTCAACAAACAAAATCACAATATGACATGGATGAATCGGAGGGAAAATGTGGCGAATAAGAAGGTAATTCACCCGAAATCCGGTGAAAGGTTGAGAGAATTGATTTCCGACCTAAATATGACACAAGCACAGTTCGGTGCAAGGATAGGATATGGGGCTAACCATGTTTCCTATGTTGCTACCAGTGGTAGGAGATTAACGGAAGAATTTGCG
>JBGVOJ010000126.1:0-5338 GCA_045126415.1 Eubacteriales bacterium
CATTCCCAGCTTCGCCCGTTTGATTTCACGGCGGTGAATGCGTTTCCGTTGTCGGTACTGTCGTAATAATGGAATTCATGTCCGCGGAATGTCACATCGGATTTTCCGAACAGTCCGTCGTTTTTTGAAGTCAGTGTGACATAGCCAAAACGCACCAGTTTTCCGGTGTTCGTGCTGTCATGGGGCAGTACGCCGCACATCCGCTTTCCGTCAAGGGTCTGACCGAGATACTGGAATCCGCCGCATTCGGCGATGGTGGGCAGCCCGTTTCCGATAGCATAACGGATGCTTTCACGGGAAGTTTCGTTTTTCTCCAGCATATCAGCATACAGTTCGGGATAACCGCCGCCGAGGAGCAGTCCATCCGCATCGTCGGGAAGGGGTTCATCGGCAAGCGGTGAGAAATATGTAAGTTCCGCGCCCATTTGCTCAAGCAGATTCAGTGTATCTTTATAATAGAAGCAGAACGCCGCATCCCGTGCGACTGCCAATTTTACCGGAGGCAGTTTGGGGATAACCGAAAGCGTATAGTCGAGCGGTTCCGCTGTCTGTGCGATTTCGTATAATGCATCCAGATCAATTGTCTCCGCACACAGATCGGCGATTTGGTCGAGTTTTTCCCGCAGATCACCGATTTCTGCCGCAGTGACCAGTCCGAGATGACGGGAGCCGAGAATACAGTCTTCCGGCAGTTTCGGAATATAGCCGACCGCGCGGATTCTGCCGGCGAAACGATTGTCCATCTGCTTTTTCAGCATGGCGTAGGTCATGGCTGTGATATTGTTGAGAATCACGCCGCAGATCCGGCTGTCGGGTACAAATCGCAGAAATCCTTCGATCACGGCGAGAAGTGACGTGGATGCCCCTTTGGCATTCACCACGAGGATCACGGGTGTATCGGTTTTCTCGGCAACAGTATAAGTACTGTTGTCCGTACCGTCCGCACTGGTTCCGTCGTAATATCCCATAACGCCTTCGATCACGGTCATCTCTCCGCCGCTTCCGCCGAGAAGGGTTCGCAGAAGGTTTTCGTCACAGAAAAACGGATCAAGATTCGCGGACCCAATCCCCAGCACCGACTCGTGGAACATAGGGTCGATATAGTCCGGGCCGCATTTCGCCGCCGTCACGCCGATCCCGCGACGTTTCAGCAGGGTCAGAATCGCGCAGACGGCGGTGGTTTTCCCGCTTCCGCTGGAAGTTCCGGCGATCAGCACACGGGGAAGTGTTTTTGTCATAGGGTCACCTCCGTTGTCACTTTGGATGCGGCATACCGGAGCAGTTCCGCATTGGCGCGGTTATACTCCCCGATGGGACAGCCGCAGTCGATGACGGTCTGCACACAGTCGATGATCTGCTTCGCTTTGGTGATTTCGGCATCCGAGACAGGAACAAACGGCTTCACCGCCACGGTTTCTGCGGCAAGAACGGAAGCCACGGCATAATCCACATCGTTTTCCCAGAGGATTCCAGCCGCAAACGGAACCGCCGCTTTCTGAAGCGCACGATAGTATTTCACGCCGTATCCCGCACCGCCGATGAGGAAGATTTTCGTCTCTCCCGCCGGTTTTGCCAGTTCCACACTGCCGAGCAGAGCGTTGTAGGAACCATGTTCGATGTCGTACAGTTCACGCACACGCTCATCCGAGAAAATTTCATCCGGCTGACCGTATGCGGCGATGTGATCGCCTTTGACGCACACGATTTTATCGGAAACTTTGCAGGCGAGGTCGATCTCGTGCAGGCTCATGACCACCGTGATATTCTGCTTTTTCGCCATATCGTTGAGAATTTCGAGCAATTCAATCTTATGGCGGATATCGAGAAACGATGTCGGCTCGTCCAGTACGATGATTTCCGGCTCCTGTGCGATGGCGCGGGCAAGCATGATTCTCTGCCGCTGACCGTCGCTGATAGCGGTGAAATCCCGGTCGTACAGATCTTCCGCATGAACCCGGCGAAGCGCATCCCGGACGATTTCATGGTCGCGGGCGGTCATTTTTCCGAAAGAATTCGTATAAGGATACCGTCCCGATGCCACCAGTTCGCCGCAGGTCATCAGTTCCGGACGGACACGCTCAGTCAGTACGACCGCCATACGGGTCGCCATATCCCGTCCGTTCATGGTACGCATATTCTTCTGATCGATGTACACCACACCCGAAATTGCCGCCAGATGACGGGTGATGCTTTTGAGAATGGTGGATTTCCCCGAACCGTTGGGGCCGATCAGCGTCAGGATTTCGCCCTTTTTCAGCCCGAGGGTGATATCGGAAATCAGTGCCCTGCCGTTGTAGCCGACGGTCAGGGAGTCGGTGGAAAAGTAAAAATCAGTCTTCATTCTTCACCCTCCGTGAGATCATCAGCCAGATGACAATCGGTGCGCCGATGGCACTGGTCACGGTACCGACGGAAAGTTCGGTCGGCGCAAACATGGTACGGGCGATCAGGTCGCAGATCATGCAGAACACCGATCCGCAGAGGAAGGTCGCCGGGATCATCACCAGCGGTTTCTGCGTTTTCAGCATGATGCGGCAGATGTGCGGAACAGCGATTCCGATGAAGGAAATCGGCCCTGCAAAGGCTGTCACGCAGGCGGAAAGGATACTGGAGAAGATAATCAGCAGAATCCGGAACAGTTTGATGTTCACGCCGAGGCTCTGAGCATATCCTTCACCGAGGGCATAAGCGGAAATCGGCTTGGAAAGAAAGAATACCGCCACAACCGTGGGCAGGACAATCACTGCCGCCACTTTAAGATTCGCCCAGCCCGCACCGCTGAAATTGCCCATCGACCAATGCGTCAGATTGACGATTTCCGATTCCTTGGCAAAGTTGATGAGAAAGTCCGTCACCGCCGAGCAGATGTAGCTGATCATGATGCCGATAACCAGCAGCATGGACATATTCCGGATCTTTCCCGAAAACGCCAGCACCAGAAGCATGGACAGCATGGAGCCGAGGAAAGCGGAAATTACGGTCATCGAAACGGGGAGAGTGGGAAACCATCCGGTGAGGGCAATCGTCACGACCGCAAGGAACATCTTTGCACCGGAGGAAATGCCCAGCACAAACGGTCCTGCGATGGGATTGCGGAAAAAGGTCTGGAGCAGGAAGCCGGACAGGGACAATGCGCCGCCGAGAACCGCCGCCGTCAGCAGTCTCGGAAGACGGATTTTCCAGATGATGTTATAGCTTGCCGGATCAGTATTGTCTCTCGTAAAGATGATCCGGACAATGTCTGTGAGGGAGATATCCACGCTGCCGGTATTGATATTCCATACAATGGCGGCGCAGAAAAGAACCGCCAATGCAAGGAATACCATGCCGTAACGCATGGTATCCGTGGTTGATTTTTTCATCATACTATTATTTCAGTCTCTTGAGATAGGTCAGAGCGTCAACGGAAGCGTCTGCTTCAAACATGAGATGGATGTCGTTGATCATCGCACCGATGGTATCCTGAATCTGGAAGAAATCCGGTGTGGTGCACCATACATTGCCGTTCTTGACCGCATCCATTTCCGCAAGGACTTCACTTCTGGAGAGGAAATCGTCCAGAGTTTCGGGCTTGCCGCCGAGCGACCATACGTAAATGATATAATCCGCATCCTTTGCCTTGTCGTAGAATGCTTCCATTTCCATGTTGATGGTACCGACTTCGCCGACACCTACATCATCGAGCTTATATTTGCCGCCTGCCAGACCAACCATTTTTGCCATGTAGTCATCGGCATTGCGGGCGTACAGCTTACCCTTGGAGGTGATATAGAAAATTGCAACGGATTTATCGGTATCTTCGAGCTTGGCAATTTCATCAATGTAGGATTTCTGGGTATTGAACACTTCGTTCGCCTTGTCTTCGCAGTTGAAGATCGCGCCGTAGAGCTTTGCCCATTCTACACGCGCAAGAGGATGGTCTTCGTCCGCGGAGGAGTCAAGAACGATGTCAATTCCGAGCTGTTCTACCTGCGCTTTTACTTCATCGGTAAGCATGGTAGACCAGAACGCAACTGTTGCGCCGGAGGCGGTGATCTTTTCGTAATCGGGTTCCTTGTGTTCGCCGATATAGGTCAGCTTGTCAGCATTCATGGCATCCTTGACTTCATCAATGTACCAGGAATCCACATCATAGGTAGTCAGAGAAATTGCGTCCAGCGCACCGACCGCATTGATCAGAGAGGTGACGGGGGTGGAGGAAACGAGCAGATTGGAAACCGGCTGCTGCATAATAATTGCACCTTCGGGAGCATCCGCGGGAACGCTCATACCTTCGGGAACGATGAGCATGGTGGTGCCATCGGAAGTCTTGGCGATCTTGTAGCCGCCCTTGTAGTAGTCCACGGAGAAGCACTTGGCGTATTCCAGCTCCATGGTGTGATCAAATTCCAGCTTGCCGTCGTAATCGGTGTCAGCCACAGCTGCGGAAGGATTGGCGTCATCTGCTGCCGGAGCGGTTTCACCGCAGGCGATGAAAGATGATGCAGTCATCAGAAGTGCTGCGATGAGAGAAAGGATTCTGCGTTTCATGATTGGGATAATCTCCTTGAAATATAGTATAGTTTGAAACAAGCGGTGTCTGCCGCCGGATGACAAAAGAAAAATGCACACCTTCTGCGAAAAGCAAAAGATGTGCAGCGGTCTCCATGCCGAAAAAACGCAAAAAGAGTACAGAGACTCTCTGCGCACAGGCAAAGACTCAGCTGCACTCCTCTATATTCCCAGGAATGATTGCCAAAAAGAATCGGGCCGGTACTCTGACTCGAGACACAGCGTCGCTGTATCGGTTACAGTAATGGAAGTTGTGCCGGATTTGCACCGGCTTCCCCGTTTATTCTACTGAGTGATCAAGTTAACGCTGGCGTTACTTTCACTTTTCAAACCGCGGTTCCTGACAGGATATTCGATTGATCGGGCATATTATACCATGCCGGATCGGATTTGTCAATATCTTCCCTCCGGCTTTTGTTCATTATGATATATAACAGACCGCTTTACATATCAGTTTTCCCATGAGTATCAAGTCCGCACTACCTTTGTAAATTATTATTCACGTAAGTTAGCGAAAGCTAACCACAGGATTATTATATCTCCGATCCTGAAAAAAGCCAATATTCACTGACAAAAATACATTTTTTGCCAAACCATCTTGACAAACGAATTTCGATGTGATATACTTTGTGGCGAGTTAGAGATCGCTAACTCAATTTATATCCCACAAAGTTAGCACTCACTAACTTGTTTTTCGGACCTCGAGTTAGCATCCGCTAATTCAAAAACCATCACCCAATGAATCGCGGTGAGATAACATGACTCTCAGAGAAGCCACAGAAGGACA
>JBGVOJ010000127.1:0-9711 GCA_045126415.1 Eubacteriales bacterium
ATGCCCGTGGGAGATCGGCAGAGAGGGAGATGGACTGGTTCAGCCGGTCACTCTCATGTTCGTCATCGACGGCGTGGATCCCGGCCAGTCTCTGCTTTGCTGTCACGAAGAACATCATACCGATCTTGGCGACGGCAGGGAATATCTGGATCTGTGCCACAAAGCTTGCAGAAGCGGGGAACTGCCGGAAAACGTAAATATCGTTCGTCTTTACCGTACCGGACGAAATACGGAACGGATGGTCAACGCCACACAGGAAAACCGTATCGATCCTCTCGATCCGCTTGCCGTGTACAAAGCGGAGACTGCACTGCGGCGGCAAATCGGACAGATCGTTGCTTTTCTGAAAAACAATATTCCCGGATTTGAAAATATCCATATCAAGGGAAGTGCCTCCACACTCGGAGTCCGGGAATCCCGCCGGATCATGGGACGTTATCTGCTGACCGAACAGGATCTGCTGGAAGGCAGAACCTATCCGGATTCCGTAGTCCACAAAGCACATTTCTGTCTGGATATCCACAATCCGGCAGGTCCCGGCCAGTCCGTCCATGAAGAAAAGTGTCCCGCGAATCCCAAGCCTTACGATATTCCGTTTTCTGCCATGTGTCCGTTGGGTTGCGATAATCTTATTACGGCAGGCCGGTGTATTTCCGGAACCCATGTTGCCCATTCCTCCTATCGTGTAATGCGGATCTGTATGGCAATGGGGCAGGCGGCAGGCGCGGCAGCATCACTCATGTACAGAACCGGAACCACAACCTCCACCCTTGATCCCATTCTGATCCGTAAACATCTGACAGACCGCGGTGTCAGACTGGAGGACAATTAAGAACCAGTCGCTTGGAAACCTTTTTTAAGTTCCGCCCCTATCGTACTCACAATTGTTAATTTTGTAACAAGAGCCGCAAGCATACCACATCTTTACAGATTTGGTGCACTTGCGGCTCTTTTGTTTTATATAAATAAATAATGTTTTATATTTCCCGTTTAATTAAAACCGGAAATCCGGAAGAAGTCCTATGTCTTCTGTGTCAATCGACTGAATTCCAAGTTCGCGTGCCGGTGAATCTTCCCGCAGGCGATAGTCATGGTGTTCTGCATCGATAAACAACGGATCCGCACAGAGGCTGTCCGCATCGTAACGATTCCGATTCCGGGCGTCGTTTTTCCACTCTTCTATGTTGAGAAGACAGTCGTTCACCTTAAACCAAGCCTCTCCCACCGCATTGTAATACAGATTCCGGTTCATTTCACTGAGGGAGTCCAGTGATGGCGTACCGCTTGAATTCGCGTCGTCGCTGAAATACAGCATTGTACGGTCATTGTTTTCCGATTCCGTCAGGGTACCGTCATTGTTCAGTGTCCCCGTTGTCCGTGAATACACAATATTGTGATTGAACACCGATCCGCCGGCCGGGCAGATATACGGTGAGATGTCCGCCGCACCGTTTTTCGCATAGCCAACGTCAAACACATTGTTGACGACATAGTTGCCGATACTCTTGATGAAAATTCCGGCGTTCACCGCCACTGCGTTTTCATCGTAAATAATGTTGTTTGTCACCTGAACATGATGCGCTGCGTCATCAAGGAAAACGCTGTGTCCGCGCCAGCCGTTCGTCGCAACTCCGCGGTAGGCATTGAAAATGATGTTGTGGTCGATCCGGTTGTCACGGCCCATCCCCCATCCTTCAATGCCGCCGCCGTCGCCGGAGCGGATGCCGGTGTTGTAAATTTTGTTGTATCCGATATAATTTCCGGTGGTCTGGTTGTATTTCCAGTGGTCATCAAAAGGCACGTCTTTCAGACCGTTGTCGGGAAATACACCGTACCGGATCCCCTTCAGGGAAATTCCGTAGCGCGGAACACCCGAGATATCGTTGTGAACAATCCGGTTTTCACCGCTGTTCATCAGATAAATGCCGGCGCCGTGACCAACAAATTCTCCGACATTACGGATTCTGTTGTTGAAGATTGTATTACCCTTGCTGCAGTAATTGAGACTGCCCGGATTTTCTCCAATCAGGAAAATTCCGGCATATCCGGTGTTCCGGATATCGTTTCCGGAGATGATATTGTTCTGCGCATATTCCGTCAGAACGACCGCCATATAGCCGGCATTCGACATCCGGCAGTCCCTGACCGTGACGTTTTCCGCGTTCCGGAGACAGACAAGCCCCTTGAGGTTGCTTTCGTATTCGCCGGTGACGTTGTTCGGTCTGGCATGGGCAATCAGGTTTTCACCGAACGCGTTCATTTCCAGCCGCAGACCGGTGATCGTGATATTTTTCACCGGCTTCCCGGCTTCTCCGCTGATATAGAAAATATTGTCGGCAAGTCCTGCAATGATTTCGCTGTCCGCAAGGGAAGCCGGATCTTCCGGCTTATAATAAACCCGGTTTCCTTCGATTGCCCATTCACCGGATTCCGTGATGTATTCACGTGCGCCCTGCAGATACTGGAGACTGCCGCTCCAGTCGCATTTCCGGTACGCGGTACGGATGCTGTTCCCGTCGATTTCGCTGACCTTCAGCACCTCGCCGAACCAGCTTGTTGCGCTTCCGTATACGGCCTGGAGGCACGACGGATCATGGACATCCTTGTCCTTCCAGTTCACTTCACGGGCGTTCTGCATACGCACACCGTTTTCGTACAGGGCATAAAAAGGAGTATGCCCTGTCACTTCCGCTTCGAAAATGCCGTCGCCGTCCGGGTCTTCCCATCCGTTCACGGAAATCCCGCCCACGATCCGTACATTTTCATCGCCGTAATTGGTATAGATGACCTGATATACGTCATCACAGTCGGCAGTACCGATGGTGATTGGTTCTGCCTGATAATAAGTCCCGCCGCGGAGACAGATGCGGATATCATTTTTCAGACCGCCTTCCCGGAGCAGCTTCCGCACCGCGTTCTGTGCCGCCGGAATGGTGGCATACGGACAGTTCACGGAGCCGTCGCCGGTTATGTCCGAACCGTTCACCGCTACATAGATATCCGTCGGATGCTTCTGTAAATTCATTGTTATCCCCCGCCTTATCGGATAATCCGGTATTCCACATTCCGGCGGAACTTGTCCGTACCGGACAGTTCTTCCGAAATTTCACCGGTTTTATCGTTATATGTAATCTTTACAGCCGTGTATTCGCCTTTTTCGTAGCCGTAGCCGTCGCCCGCGTCATTGTACAGCGTGAAGCTGCCGTCACTCCCTGCGTAAACACGGACTTCGCAGACCGCGTCGGGATTTTCGTCCACATACTGCATCACGGGAGAGGTCGGAACAATCGCACCGGCACGGACGAACAGCGGAATCCGTTCGATGGAGCAGGGTACACGGATATACCGGCCGCCTTCGTAATATTCTTCGGTATGGAAGTCGTACCAGCCGCCTTCGGGAAGGTATATGTCGATGTACCGGTCGGGACTGCCGATTTCCGCAGAACCCGCATTGTAATACATCGGATGTGTTACCGGGCAGACGAGGAATTCGTGACCGTACATATACTGACTGCTGATCTTTCTTGCGGTACGATCATCCGGGAAAGCAAGACCGGGTGCCGTAATCGGCATGGTTCCGTCGAATGTAACTGCCGCGTTTACGGAATAGAAGTACGGTGCGAGACGGTAGCGCAGGGCGATGGTTTCTTCAATCGCGTCGCGGAACATGGTGCCGCGTTCGCCGAACTGCCATACTTCGCGCGGTGTATCGGTACCATGGGACCGCATGAACGGCGTGAATCCGGCAAACTGAAGCCAGCGGGTGTACAGTTCCCGGAAGCCGAGGTCGTCCTTGCCCGCCGGATAATCGCCGTCGCCGAACCACTGCTGCCACTGTTTGACGAAGAATCCGCCGGCGTCGCAGTTCCAGTACGCTTCGCCGCAGGCGATGTAATTCTGCGCGATCGGAATCTGTCTTGCGAGAGCTTCCCATGTTGCGCTGACGTCGCCCGACCATACGATCGTACCGTAGCGGTGCTGTCCCGGGAAGCCGGAACGGGTCAGGTTGATGACACGCTTTTCTTCGGTGACGCCGCGCTGTCCTTCGTAAATTCCCTTCGAATGTTCGATGGAGTACGCGTTGATGATGCTGTCGTCCAGATATTTTTTGAATTCTCCGGTGGACTGCTGCATACGTTCCGGCAGCGGCGCACGTTCGCTTCCTCCCCAGACCGCGTCATACGGTTCGGAGGAGTCGCACCACCAGCCGTCGATGCCGTACTTGAACAGACTATCGTTCGCCTGTCTCCAGTAAATTTTCCGTGCATCCTCGTCAAACGCATTGTACACGGAGCCGTCGCCCAGCATCTTGCCTGCCTGCTGAAATTCCAGACGGTCTTCGGATTCGCCGCTCATGTTGGGCCAGATGGAAATCAGCATATGCATGTTCATGGCGTGGAGCTTATCCATCATCCCCTTCGGATCGGGGTAGCGTTCGGGGTCAAACCGCTTGAAGCCCCACAGACCGCCCGGCCATGTCTGCCAGTCCTGAATGATACAGTCGATCGGCACGCCGATTTTACGGTATTCTTCGGCAGTTTCGAGAATGTGTGCCTGCGAAACATAGCGTTCTCTGGACTGGATATAGCCCACTGCCCATTTCGGCAGCATGGGGGTCACGCCGGTGAGAACACGGTATCCGCGGCAAACATCGTCAAAATCGCTGCCCGCGATAAAGTAATAGTCGATCGCATCCACGGAATCAAAACGGAGTCTGCCGTACCGGCGGTCGGTCGCATCAAAGGTCATGAGGGAAGAGCAGTCAAACAGATACGCATATCCCTTTGTGGAAACCATATAGGGCAGGGCAATGCGCATATTTTCCTGATAAAGAGGAACAAACTGTCCCTTCAGGCTCGGGTAGCCTTCTTCATGGCTGCCGAGACCGAACAGTTCCTCGTCTTCGGAGAATGTCAGGGTTACCTTGCCATGATTGGACGTGCGCAGGAATTCCCGTTCGCCGTCCTTCATCGTCACACGCACGCCGTCCACGGTCTGGCGGGTTTCCGCATTGCCGCCGACGGTGCGGAACATTTCGTATTCGGTCAGTCTGTGACCGGACAGACGCGATAAGGGTGTTCCGTCCGCACGTTCGAAACGGACATCGAGAGAAGATTTATCGGCAATCACATTCAGAAGATCGGTACGGACGATGAATTCGCGGTCGGTTTCGTCGGTGACGACCGGAACGTCGGGAAGGATACTGAAATCTGCGGTAACCATGCGGCTGACCGGCGTTTCTTCGGGATTCTTTCCGTAGGTCATACGGACGATGTCTGCGGTACAGACGGTGATCCGCAGAAGCATTTCGTCTGCGCTGATCGTATAAACTTTTGACATAGGGATTCTCCTTTGTATTTTTTCAGTCAGATTGTTGAGCGGAATTTTCGTACAAGATCGCTTGCGAGAAGGAATTTTTCATAAGCTACACCGGGCGGACAGCTGTCACTGTTTGCAAGAACATAACGTCTGCCCTGCATGGAAGTCAGCAGATGTTTGACACATTGTTCCAGTTCATCCATCGTACAGTTTTTGAAAAATGTGGGTTCGATCCCACCGATGATGGCGATGTGTTCCGGCAGACGTCCCGCACATTCCGTGATTTCGACATTGCCGGTCGGCGGAGGTGAAACCGATTCGAGAATATCAATCTCGGTTTTCGCAATGTTGGGGAGAAGATCTTTCAGATGACCGCAGGCATGATGCAAAAGGAGCTTTCCTTCTGCATGGATCATCTTTCCCCATTCGTTGATTTCGGGAGCGGTGTATTGTTCAAAAAGGGCAGGACTGATGTTGGTGGTGGAACTGTCTTCGAAGAAATTGAAAACTTCTGCCGAAGAACCGACCGAAATACGGACGGTTTCCCGGTCACGTTCCCTCATGACTTCCAGACATTCCTCCACCGTTTCCGGGAAATCACAGAGAGCGTAAACCAGTGCTTCGGTTCCGCACCACTGTTCCACAAGCGACTGAAACGCCGTTTTGGAATGAAGTCCGATGGACGGCGCATACAACCCGTCGCTGCCGAGAGCCCGGGTATCGTTTTCAAAATCGCGCAGATTTTCCTGAATCACGGTATTTTCCATGATATACTGAAGGGTTTTAAAATCCTCTTCCGTACGGACGGGATGTCCGGTCAGAAACCATGAATCGGCTTCGGGCGAATAGGTACGGACTTCAGTGAGCGAACCGACTTTGGTGGTGAATGTGTTGATTACGGTGTTTCCCGTCCGGCTGGATGTAATATCGCAGTTCCTGCGTTCACAGCGGAAAAGAACATGAAATCCGCGGAGAAGGGGATCTGCTCCCATAGCCTTCATATACGCGATCTGCCCGCAGGCACATTCTTCGGGCGGCAGATGTTCCCAGTAGTAAGCGAGAAAAGGAGACCACGGTACACGATCAATTTCCTTTCCGGTGATTGCATTCAGAATTCTTTCCTTTGAAGTCATTTCTGTCATATGCTCCTCCTGTATTTTGTGGATGATATCGTTACAGTTTCCCGTTTTTGTTTTTCAGCCAGTGATGCGGCGTCATTCCGGTCGCATTTTTGAACAGCTTGATAAAGTAACTGACGTTGATAAAACCTACCTCAGCCGCAGTTTCGGTCACATTCCTGCCGTCTTCCAACAGCCGATAGGATTCCCGTATGCGAACGGAATTGATATAATTTACCGGAGTAGCTCCCACATAGTCCCGGAATAAACTGTAAATATAGCTCTCCGACAATTTCATATATCCGGCGATTTCCCGGACCGTGATCGGGGATTTGTAGTTTTGTCCGATGTAATCCATAATTTTCGTTACATGATCCATGCCGTAAAGACTGTTCTCCCCCACATGCAGGAAACAGTTTTCCTCGTAAAAAACGGACAGCAGAGAAAACAGCAAGGACATGATCCGGCAGATTTCATATCCGGTCGTAATCGGTGTTTCGGAATATTCGGTCAGTTCCCGGAGGATGGGCAGGAGCCTGTCATACAGTCTGCTGTCCCGTTTCGGACAGGTGAGTACCTGTATCTTGCGACTAATCCATTCTTCGATTTTCGTGCTGACCTCGTTTTCAGTTATCGGATTCTTCAGAAGCCGGAGATCAAAAACGATATGATACATGCTTCCGGATGATTTGCGCCACGTATGATGCAGAAGTCCGGGATTGATAAAGAAAATATCTCCCGGTACAACAGGATATTCCTGATCGTTGATGTAGAGGATTCCCTGTGCCTCTGTATAGAGGAGCTCCATCTCATTGTGCCAGTGCAGGGGAACGAGTTCGTGGCCATTCTGCCCAAACCACAGTCTGTAGCAGAAAAACGGAAAACTGCTTGTTTCGCGGCGTTTTTCAACTTCATGCAGGGTTGTCGGATGGATATACCGGTTGTTTTCATTTGTAAGATCAGATTCGTTCATCATATTCACATCAAAAATATTAAGCAGTATATCTTTATACCTTATTATAACATAAAGTTTCCGTAATTTGAATATTTACAGAAAAAGCCGGATGTTGATGATCCGGCTTTTCTGTCTGAAGAACGATTATTCAAGGAAGCCCTTGATCGCGCGTTCCAGCTGTTTGTTCAGTAATTTTTCGGAAGACTGCAGAGCGGATGCGAGGTCACGGTTGTTGTCGGCAAACATGGTCTTGAATACGCCGTCGCGCAGTTCGTTGCACCACCAGGTGTCACCGAGGTCATAGCGGCGGGTTTCGAAGATCATATCCAGCATCGCGGACGATTCGGCGTCACGGGAGGTACGGCGCTTGAGCGCGATTTCATAGAATTCCGGAATGACATTCGTGTAGCCGTAGGAGGACATTGCTTCGAGAAGCGCACCTGCATATTCCGGGTGCTGGTTCGTGACGGGAACGATGGCGATTTTACAACCGGCTTCCACACGGCTGTAATAGTCGGTCTGCTGTTCATCATACTTGGGGTAGGGAATGATACCGAAATCGGTTTCCACATCCTGAAGTTCCTTCATGCGGTAGAAGATTTCGTCGATGAAAAGAACACGATTGGCACCGAACATCGATGCGGTGGTCGACCAGAAATCAATACCTGCCTGATTGGAACACCAGATGCCGCCGTCCCACATGATGCTGTACATCTTGTCAAAGATGGAGAAGAAACGGTCGTTGCCGGTGATGTTCAGATAAGGGAGGTCCTGGTCGTCCTTGGCAATACTGAGTTCGCCGGCAGAGATCCAGAAGTTCGGAAGAACCTGCTTGGGTTCGGAGAAGTAGCCCCAAGAGTCGTTGGTAGTCAGCTCGCCGTCACCGTCCACTTCAAAGGTGGTAACCTGCGCCATTTCGTACATCTTGTCGACGGTCCAGTCACCGTTCTTGACCAGTTCATACGGGTCTTCCAGATTGTGGTCGGTGATCAGATTCTTGCTGAACGCAAGCGCGTGCGTGAAATCATAATAGGAGAGTTCGTATGCGCCGAACGCAAAGTAAGGCGTATTGTTGACCGTCATGCATTTGAGCAAACTCTGATCCCAGTAGATCCGGCTCAGGTCGATATGTTCGATCTCCGTGTACGGCAGAGCGATATCGTTGACGATATAGTTTGTCGCATACAGGTCAAGTGCGTAACAGATGTCAAAGCTGTCATCCGCCGCAGTGACGAGGTTGCTGATATAATTAGCACTCCAGATGTCTCCGGTAAAATGTTCAGCAATCGTCGTATTGAAGCGTTCTTCCATTGCCACCTTCATGTTGTACTGCGCGTCATTGAGACGTTCGCCGTTCAACTCTTCCGCAATGATGTTTCTGGTCATCCAGCTGACATCGGGAAGCAGGAAATTCATGTCCTTGTCAAATTTCAGTTCGGGTACATAATCCTTGGTGTCGACTTCGGTTTCGGGTTCGGTTTCGGGTTCTTCCTGAACAGCTTCTTCCGCTGCATTGACGGAAGAAGGAGTTTCTGCGTTTTCTTCTTCCGCAGTTTCCGAGCAGGACCCGAACATCAGAGCTGCCAGAAGAAAGAGGCAGAGAATACGTTTTTTCATGGTTTCAATCCTTTCTGGATGTTACAGTATAGTTACTCTAATAGGAAAGTATAGCGCTATTTTTCCGAAATTTCTATAACAATTTTATTGAAAAATAGCTCGATTCTGTACTCATGCAAATTCTTTCGTCAGAACGATCGGATTCTGTATGGAACAGCTGAAATTGCATGACAGAACAGTGACAGAATTTCCGAAATTTGTTTAAATTATATTGACAGATCACGACATGGAAGAGTATAATAACATTGATAATTGCAGAGTTCGTTTTCTGTGTGTAAAGAAAAAAGGAGAAAATTATGATATCCAAGAAAATTCTGACCCTTCTGCTTGCCGTTCTGATGCTGGCAGGCTCCTTTGTTTCCTGCGGCGATGCTGCTCCCGCGGATAACGCGCCGCAGAATGCGGACAGCCCTGCTGCCGAAGAGACCGAAGCTGCTGAAACGGAAGAGACCGAACCGGACATTCTTGATGGTCTCGACTACAAAGGTGCGACTTTCCATATCCGTACCAGTGACACCACAATCAGCTCCAACTACCTCATCGAAGGTTCCGGCGAGCTGAACGGCGATGTGGTCAATGACACTGTATTCGAACGTAATCTTGAAGTCTCCGAACGACTCAACATCAAGTTCGAATACACCCATACCGAGAATGCGTGGAATGCGGTCTATCAGGCGATCACCACCCTCGTGATGGCAGGCG
>JBGVOJ010000128.1:0-12841 GCA_045126415.1 Eubacteriales bacterium
AGGCCAAGGGGCCGAGTCCCACGAACGGAGGTGTCCAGAGGATACTTCCTCTGGTCGGGGTGATTCACAAGAGGGTGTCGACACACCCTCTTGTGCGCCGTCCGCGCAGGACAAAGAGTCAGTCTGCACTCGCAGACGTCCTGTAGAAGACTCTTCCAAAGATTCTCAGTCAAGAATCGTCTTCACCAGCTTCGCATGAAGCGCATACCGCTCGGTCTGCACGATGTTCGTACAGGTCGAAAGGGTGATAATCCGGTCGTTCCTGCCGAAGGTGACTTCCTTCTTCTTGTCGGAATTGTCACAGAGTTCCTCCGCAAATCCCACAAAGTCCTCTACGGACGTGAATCCTGTGCGGAAATAGTTGTAGTCCTCGCGGGTCTTGTAGATCGAGAACGGCTCGTAAACGTAAATGCCGTCCAGCGTGTAGATGTAGATGTACGTATCTTCGAAATAATCGTCGCGGAAGAATTTCGTCACGTCGTGGAACATCGCACCTGTCGTGATATTGTGTCCGTATATGACCGTGTTGAAGTTTCTTGTGATGGAGTCCTCACAGCGGAAGTCAACGAAAATCGAACCGATGGGGAGAAATTCCCCCGTATAGGCGTGGTTCAGATAGTAGTCGTTGTCCTCGCCCTGCACCAGCGGGTAGTTGATGTTCGTCCCCTCGACGGTGATCCAGCCGTAAACGTCCGGGTTGATCTGCGCAAGGGACATCAGTCCGGCACGCATCTTTTCGAGTTCTTCGTTGTGCTCCTCTTCTTCGGTTACAGTTGTCACTTTCTCGGGATTCTGTGCAGCCATACCGTTCCGGATGGACGTCATATCATTGAGCGTCGGCGATTCCGTACCGGCAGCCAGATATTTCACCACCCCTTCGTCCGGACGGAACGCATCCGACAGATCCATCGAAAAGCCGGTGGAGAAAAATTCCGCCTCGAGCCGGTCGTAGATTTCCGCCCCCTTCTGCTTGGCGATAAGGTTCTGCACAAGCAGGAGACAGCTCACGACAAACACCGCGAAGCAGCCGTAATAGATGATCCGGCGCATGAGTTCCGTGACGGAGAGCTTCGCCGCCTCTTTTGCGGCGGTGTTGAGTTCAATGTCGTTCTCGGAGAGATCGTCGAGGGAATTGAGGAACGTCCCGTTTTCGAATCCGTGTTCCGGCAGCTCACCGATCGAAAGCTCGCCTTCGAAAGCTTCGGTTTCCTCCGGCGTTTTCCGGAAAGCGAATTTCAGAGACTTCAATTTATCGGATAAATTCATGGATACCTCTTGTATTTCTGCGTCGGCAGAAAAAAATTATTCATCTTATATTATACAACGAACTTTCCCGAAAACAAGTGGGTAGGCGGAGAATTCTCCGTTTTGTCATCGACTTTTTACAATTCGGGAGGAAGTGTATTCTACTATTGACATTTTGTAAAATATAGTGTATAATAATTTTATAACAAAAAGGGGGGACTCCATGAAAACTTTTCTGAAACTCCTGCTGCTCCTGTTCTGCGTGCAGCTCCTCGTTTCCTGCAATAAGGAATCGCCGGAAGCGGCTGCGGAAACGACGATCCTGACCAATATTTTCCGTGGTACCTCCGTTGAACTGCCGGAAGGCTATACACTGACCTCCACCACCACGCCGTACCGGAATACCGCGTCCGACGAGGTCACGGTGCTCTGTCAAACGGAGGATCACCTCGCTCTTGTCACAGTCACCTCCGACGGCGCCGCCGGGGAACCGGAGGTTCTGGACATTGATCCGCAAACGGTCTCGCGTGCCTTCGTGACGGAGGAAACGCTGTATTATCTCGAACTCCACTTCGACAGCGAAACGGCGGAACGCTCGTATTATCTGCATAATTTCAGCCTCGCGGACGGGACGGAAACCGTTTCCGGTGAACTTTCGGAGCATTTCATGCCGTACGATTCCCTGCGCATCGGCGGGATGGCGGTCACGGCGGACGGTCTTGTCTGCCTTTCCGCCGAGATGGAAATGATCGCCCTGAATCCCCTGTTCGGGAAGGAATTCACCGTAGTCAGCAGCGATTTCATCCGTTCGCTGACCTCATCACCCGACGGACAGGTCTACGCCTACGGCTATTTCGGCAGCGATTACTGCTTTGTCCCGATCAATCCCGACGTGATGACCTACGGACAGCGGCTGAATCTTCCGAAATCGGCGGACGCCCTCTGCTTCGGCTCTGCGGACGGTTATGACCTGTTCTGGTCGGGCGACAGCGGCGTTTACGGCTGGAACAAGGCGGAAAACAAAAGCACGCTCCTGCTCGACTACAACAGTTCCAGCCTGCTGTCAGGCAGTCTCGACCTGCTGTACGTCTACGATTCCGACCGGATCCTCGCGGCGGAGCAGGACGAAAATTTCAACTATACGCTGAAGCTGTACGAACGTGCGCCCGACGTTGACCTGTCAGCAATCCCCACACTGGAAATCGCGTACGCGGACAGCAACAACAACCTCCGAAAAAACATCGTCGCGTTCAACAAAGCGCACACCGATGTCCGTATCATTGAAAAGAATTACACCGCCGACGGCACCGACGTGGAGACAGCTACGCGGAATCTGCTCAACGACATTCTGAACGGACTGTACAAGCCGGATATCGTGACCGCGGAAACGGTAAACGACATGATCGTCCAGCTTTACCGGAACAATCTGTACACCGACCTGTATCCGCTGATGGGAGAGGAACTCAGAAACGACCTTCTCGGCTGTGTCACGCGCACGTTTGAAACGGACACGGGCGAACTCTGGGCAATCGGGACGAATTTGGTGGTCGACACCCTCGTCGGTCCGCGGAAACTTCTCGGCGACCGCACCGGCTGGACGGTGACGGAGATGATCGAACTTGCAAAAAGTCTGCCGGAGGATATGGTGCTGTACGAAAGCCTGAACAAGCAGCAGAGTCTGTCATCGTGGCTCGGACAGAACTGGCACCGGCTGTTCATTGATGAAGAAACGAACACCTGCCGGTTTGATTCGAAGGAATTCATCGGACTGCTCGAATATCTCGGTACTCTGCCGGACACATGGGAGGAGGCATCCAAACTCCTTGCGGATTACAGAGAAACCGGCGTGCGCTGGGCACCGCATCAGACGGGACACGTTGCGCTCGCTCCCTGTCAAATTTGGTTTGTCAGTTCGTGGTTCGACGTTGAACACTGCTTTTTTGACAAGGATACGGTCTGCATCGGTTATCCGACCACGGAAGGGGAAAACGGTTCGATCGTCAGCATGATGCCGTATATCATCACAAGTTTCTGCGAAACCCCGGAACTCGCATGGGAATTCATTGAGAGCATTGTCAAGCCGGAAACCTACACGACATTCGGACAACCCCTCCCCGTCCTGCGTTCCCAATTACAGCAGCTCTGCACGGCAGAGTATGAATACTACACGCACATCAGTCACAACGGAGGTGCGCACAGCGGAAGTCTCGATAATGTACACGAACTGAAGCCGGGATATTCAGAATACATCTTCACAGAGCGTCACGAACGGGAACTTATCGACTTCCTCGACAACATCGCCGGACAGCCGGTGTCCACCCTCTCGGACGACGTGATCGCGGATATTCTCTCGGAAGAAATCACGTCCTTCTTCGGCGGCGCGAAAACGGCAGAGGAATGCGCGTCCGTAATTCAGTCGCGGGTGAGCATTTATCTCTCGGAAAACGAATAAAACGTCTGGACAAACTCCGCGCGAAATGCTATAATTGAGACAAATACTAATTCAACGAAAAGGAACTGTCTCTATGAACGCAATGGATGCAAGACTGAACGCACTCCGTCAGAAAATGGCGGAACTGAACCTCGACGCCATCTACGTAGGCTCTGCGGAAAACCACCTCTATATGTCCGGCTTCGACAATCCGGACGGACATCTCGTCATCACGAAGGAAAAGGCGTATGTTTTTGCCGATTTCCGCTACATTGAAGCGGCACGCGCGGATTCCGCTGCCGGTTTCGAAGTCTGCCTGCCCGGCAAGCCGACCCTGAACGAAATCGTCCGCGACTGCGGCGTGAAAAATCTCGGCTACGAAGACCGCCGCATGACCTGCGCGTCTCTCGCGGGACTGAAGAAGACCCTCGCCGGCATGGGCGTGGAATTCTGCCCGATCGGCGGTATTTTCACCGAAATCCGCTCGATCAAGACCGATGAAGAAGTTGCCTCCGTGGAAGCCGCACAGCGCATCGCGGAAGGCGCATTCGCGCACTTTCTGAAGGTGATCAACTACAACATGACCGAAACGGAAGTTGCGGCGGAACTGGAATACTACATGAAAAAAAACGGCAGTGAAAAGCCGTCGTTTGACACCATCGCGGTATCCGGCACGGCATCCGCGAGACCGCACGGCGTACCGCGTCCGGTGAAGCTGGAAAAGGGCTTCCTGACGATGGACTACGGCGCAGTGGTGAACGGCTACCACTCCGACATGACCCGTACGATCGTGATCGGCAAGGCGGACGCGGACATCACGAAGCTGTACAATACGGTTCTGCAGGCACAGTGTGCGGCGATTGACGCGATCACGGAAGGCGCAAAGAACGCGGACATGGACAAGGTAGCGCGTGACATCATCGACAACGCGGGATATCAGGGACGCTTCGGACACTCCCTCGGTCACGGCGTAGGTCTGGAAATCCACGAACAGCCCGGCGTATCCGGCGGCATGGGTGACGCGACGCTGAAGGCGGGTCAGATCATCACGGTCGAACCCGGCATCTACATCGAAGGCAAATACGGCTGCCGTATCGAGGACATGGTGCTGATCACCCCCGGCGGCAAGCGGAACCTCACCGACTGCCCGAAGGAAATGATTGAGGTTTAAAAGAGCTAATAAACTAAGAGTGAATAGTGAATAACTATTCCGGACTTTATGTCTGTTCGCTGACAGGCAGTCCGGTTTAGTTATTCACTATTCACTTTTAGCCATTAGCCTTTTGTATTGACATCGTGCATACAATGTGATATAATAGTATTGAAAGGGGTGATATTATGCCGCAGGCTACTCTGAATATCCGTATGGATGAACAGCTGAAACAGGATTTTGAACACATCTGTGAGGAACTCGGTCTGAATATGACAACCGCGATCACTATTTTCGCAAAAAAAATGAGCCGCGAAAAACGGATTCCGTTTGAGGTATCTCTCGACCCGTTTTATTCGGAATCCAATCTGGCACATCTCCGCCGCGGAATCGAAGCCCTGAACGCCGGACGCGGGACGGAACATGAACTGATCGGGGACGACGATGAAGAAGATATGGTTTGACGAAGCGTGGGATGACTACACGTACTGGCAGACGCAGGACAAAAAAACGCTGAAGCGGATCAATCAGCTCATCCGGGACATCGAACGCGGCAACGGATTTGACGGCATCGGAAAACCGGAGCCGCTGAAAAACGAGTTCAGCGGATTCTGGAGCCGCAGAATCGACGACTGCAACCGCCTGATCTACCGGATTGTCGGCGACACGCTGGAAATTCTCTCCTGCAGAGGACACTACGAATAAACAACACGGAGGATGTTTCGTTTCATCCTCCGTGCTTTTCATTCTTCTATCTTGTTATAACGTATGGTTGCGGAAGGGGTACCGGAATAATCCGCAAATTTACCGTCTTTGAGTTCCACAACTATGTGCCACTCATCGATCATTTCCTCTACACCCCCACCGTCTTCGATATGAATCACAATTCCCTGCGTTTCTTCATCCGCACAGACTCCGGCAACCCATACATCATCCACAAGTGCGCCGAAAAATGCTGCGGCAATTATAAGATCATTCTCTGCAAAATAGGCTTCGTCGTACTGTACAATCGCTGTCCACTCTTCCGTACAATCTTTATCATGAGTCCGATCATAATAATAGGCTTCGAAGGATTCGCCGTCCATCGAAATCCCATGCAGTTTCCAGTAGTTCTGCAGTTCTTCATACGATGAAATACGGGTCAGAATCGCATCACGGGAATAATCAAATGCAATCGGCGCACTGACAGCAATCGCTTCAAATTCCAACGCACGATGGGTACCGGATAAGGGATCATGTTCTTCGTAAACGATCCCCTGTACCACCGGAATATCCTCCGATTCTGTTTCGGGAGATTCCTCCGCCGTCTCAAGTTTTGGGGCTTCCGCCTCCGTCTCAAGCTTTTTTACTGTCGGTTCCTGCTTCACTGTTTCCGGTTCGGCGGAACATCCGAAAAACATTCCTGTACAGTACAGAATCACAAAAAGTAATGTAATTTTCACTTTTACTGATATCCTCCCCTGCTTTCCGGCAGAGATTTGTATTCTTCCGTTTCCATCAGCAGTTTCTGCATGAATATACAGAATTCCCCGACTTTTTCCGCGTCTTCCGGTTCTATGTCCTCATTATAACCGTGGAAAACCGTGGTATCCGCTAAAATTTCATACGTCTTCCCGTCCGCCGTGAAGCGTATCTCCATATACGTCATCGGCATGATCACCTCGTCTTCCGCACGCATATTTTCCGGCACCTTCCACAGTTCCAGCTCCACGATTTTGTCATAAATCGCGGTGATCACTTCATCCGTCGGGGTATAGTCCGTTCCCGCCGTCCCGTCCATGATAAGGTCTTTCCGGATGTACCCTTCGTACGTATCGAAAATATCCGGCTGATTCTCGTTGATCCAGTCGGCGTAGTAGATCGCGAAATCCTCCGGCACGCCGTCGGGCATCGGACGTCCGCCGCGGGCGGTGAACAGAAACAGTCCGCAAAGAAACAGGGCCAATATTTTTCTCATAGTCCACTCCTTTCTCACATCGCGGGAAGATAAAACAGATACGGTGCCGTGAAAACCGCCAGAGACAGCGCGATTTTTCGCTTCTGCATATCGGTCATTTCCGCTTTCCGCAGGACGATGTACCGGTTGTATACATAAATCAGCACCGCCGTAACGACCACGCCGAGCGTCGTCCACAGAAACGACCAGATGTCGTAAAACGGATTGTACAGTACCCGCGTAATCCCAAAAAACACCGAGTCTTTCCCGATGCTCGTTCCCCAGTCCGGTGCGATCATCAGCAGACCGCCGAGGATGTCCGCGGCAAACCCGAAAATCCATGTCAGCCATACGGTTTGTCCGGCAAGTCGTGCGGGATGCTCGAATTTCATCGTTTTCATTGTCAGCCAGAGGACAAGAAAGTCAATCAGCCAGTTCGCGGGCAGTGCGATCAGCCATAACTGCGGAATGAAGACGACCAGCATCCACAGCGGCATGACCATATTATACAGCCGTACTTCGTTTTTCTTCATGATGCACCTCCGTTGTCTCAGTTTCACTTCTATAGTTGTACTATATCACAAAATCCCGATCTCGTCAACCGAAACCGGGATTTTCTCATGAAATTTTAATGCGTCTTCCGGTATTTCTTCACGTACGGCACCTCAATCCACCGCTTGAACCGGAAGAACAGGTTTTTCTTATCCCTGATTGGCGGCACGATGATGCAGTACAGCCCCGCGGATTTCGCCGCCGCCGCATCGGTCAGAAGCTGATCCCCCAGCAGAACCGCGTTTTCCACCGTCGCGCCGAGGTCGTGCATCGCCATTTTCAGCTTCTTCATCCCCGGCTTGTGTGAATCCGCATACGCCACGTAGCCGAAATTTTTGTTGAACAGCGCCACGCGCTCCTCATGATTGTTCGAGACAAACGCCACGGTCACGCCCTTTTCGTTCATGTTCCGGCACCACGTCACCACGTTTTCCGGCGGCGTCGGGTCGTCGTACGTCGCAAGGGTGTTGTCGATGTCGCAGATGATGTATTTCTTCCCGAGGGAAAGCAGATGCTCCGGCGTGACGCATTCGAACCGGTCGACCATTTCGTCCGGGATCAGGTATTTTTCAAAAATCATTTCGTTCCCTTCACTTTCCGTATTGCTTCGATCCGTGCGCCCACGGTGGGATGACTGTGCTCCAAAGCGACGATCACCGGATGCGGGTTCAGGTCGGAGAAATTGTCCCGCGCCAGCTTTTTCAGCACGGATACCATCGCTTCGCCGTACCCCAGTTCCGCCGCCATGCGGTCGGCACGGTACTCGTACCGCCGTCCGAAAACCGCCGCCGGAATCTGTAAAACCGCCATCACCGGCGACAGCAGAACGCCGGACAATGCGGCAATCGCGAAAGCGAAATTGACATCCGCAAAGCCGTAGTCGAGCGAAATCTGCGGAATCAGCGCGAACGCGGCGATCATCGCGGTCAGCGCCGCCATCGTGAGCATATTGTACGCGGTCATTTTCGCGGTATCGCGGTGCTTGAAATGCGCCAGCTCGTGCGCGAATACGGCGGCGATTTCCTCTTCCGTGTAGTTTTCCACAAGATTGTCGTACAGCGCGATTTTCTTGAATTTCCCGAGCCCCGTGCAGAACGCATTTACTTTTGTCGTACGACGTGACGCGTCCATCACGCGGATGTCGGACAGCTCATACCCCGCATCGCGGAACATTTTCACCAGACGGCCGCGCAGGCTGCCGTCTTCGAGCGGCGTGAATTTATTGAACAGCCGCATGAACGTCATGGACAGCATATTCACGGCAAGCATGAACAGCGCGATGAAGGCAAACAGGACGACGAAGAACATCGCGCCCATGAGGTCAAACATGAACATCGCGAAGTACATCAGCGCAATATTCACGACGGAATTCACCGCAAAATTCGTAACGGTATCGGTCACAAAGGTCTTTCCGCTCGTCTTGTTGAAGCCGTACTTCCCCTCGATTTTCATGGTCACATAATACTCATACGGGATCGACCACAGCGTCAGGAACGCGGCATACACCAGCATCAGCAGAATGGACTTGACATATTCCCCACCGGGCATGGCGTTGTACACCGCCGCCAGCACGTCCGTCCCGAACAGAAGCAGACCGAGCACAAAGTCCGCCAGCGTACTGACAAGTCCCGCACGCGACTTTTCCGCGGAATACTCGCGCCAGCGGGCGTATTCTTTCTCATCGTAAATATCCCGCACATTTTCCGGCAGAGGCTTTTTCTTCTGCCGCACCGCAAGGACACGCATCACGAGGTCATACCCCAGATTGAACGTCATCACGGCCAGAATCACAATTTTAAACATAATATTCTCGATTTTTTTGAATTTTACAGAACGTCTGTGAGTGCAGACCGGACGTTGTCCTGCGCGGACGGCGCACAAGAGGGTGTGTCGACACCCTCTTGTGAATCACCCCGACCAGAGGAAGTATCCTCTGGACACCTCCGTTCGTGGGACTCGGCCCCTTGAGGCCTCGGACAGACAGCGGTTTGCACGCAGCAAATCGTTCGGAAAGGACAAGGTGCACTGCAAATCTGTCCGGATCGTTCGTTCACTATAAACAGCGGTGAAGTATAGCGAAAGTTAAAGAGTATACCGCTACCCCTGCACCCTGCGGTCAGCCCAATAAAAAACTGACAATTTTCGATCACTGTATCTATGAACAAGCGGACAGTTTTCCGCATTTGATAAAACAAAACGCCACCCTTATTAAGCCGGCAATTCATAAAGGGGCGGCGTCTGAGCCCGGAGGTTCACGAAGTGAAACTCCATTGTGCAGCCGTCCGCGCAGGACATAAAATCGAAAAATGACCGGAACGGTCATTTTTCTTCCTTTTCAATTACTTGATCTCAATAATCGCGTTATTTTCGTCGCCCTTGTAGGAGTTTTCGAGGAGTTCGGTGAGAGCAATCGCATCGTCGATGCCGAGACCTTCGGGAGAACCGGTGCCTGCGATGACGGCGTCAACAAACTGTTCGAGCGGGGACTTCTTGCCGCGCGGGAGGTCGGGCTTGATGAAGCCGCCGACTACGCTGCCGATCTTCTGGCTGGAGAACTGTACATCTTCGCCGTGCGCGATCATGGAGCCCTTGGTACCGTAGATTTCAATGGTCTGGGGAGAATTGTGGGAAACGAAACCGGTTTCCGCAACACCCAGTGCGCCGCCTTCGAATTCCGCGATGGCAACTGCGTTTTCGTCAACGGGCTTGCCGTAAGGAGCGGTGAACATACCGGTCACTCTCTTCGGCTTGCCGAGGAAGTATGCGAGGAGGTACATCGGGTGGCATCCGAGGTCCATCATTGCACCGCCCGCTGCCTTGCTCTTGTCAAACCAGTATTCCGGGAGCCAGTTGCCGGATACGCCGGAGTGAGCGTCACGGGTACGTACGAGGGTAATGTCGCCGAACGCGCCTTCCGCGATCATCTTCTTTGCGAACTGAACACACGGTCTGCCGCGCTGCGGATAGCTGATAACAAAGGTTACGCCCGCTTCTTCAATCGCCTGCTTTACTTCAAGGCATTCCGCAACGGTCGGGCAGAGTGCCTTTTCGGTGAAGATGTGCTTGCCGGCCTTGGCAGCCTTGATCAGCACGTCCTTGTGTTCCGTGGTGGGAGCGTCACAGACAACGGCTTCCACGTCTTCACGGGCGAGAAGGGTGTCGAGGCAGGGAACGAATTCGCATCCGAGTTCCTGTGCCCACGCTTCGCCGCGTACTGCATCGTCGTCCCATACGGCTACGATTTCACACTTGCCGCAGTTCTTCACGAAATTCGCGTAACCGCCTGCGTGTACGTGCCACTTCGAGAGCATTGCTACTTTTAACATTGTTGAGTCCTCCATGGTATATAGAAATTTTTAGTTTTTTGAAACGCTTTTGCCTCCCTCTCTGAGGGAGGTGGCAGCGTTATACGAACGCTACCTTTGGTTGAACGAGCGAACGCTGACGGAAGGAGTTGAGCGAGTCTGCACCCAGCTTAACCAATACAGAGAGTACAAACTGCTTGTCTGGGACTCCTTCCGTCGGCGAGTTTCGTGCATACAAGGGGAACGTCAGCCAATCGCCGCCACCTCCCTCAAAGAGGGAGGCATAGTCGTTCGTTCAGCTGACAATATATTCCTTTACGCCTTCGTCCACTGTTCAATAAAGTCCGCCAGTTCGCGGCTGTCTTCCAGTCCGTGCGGGTGATGTCCGCAGCCGGCTTTCCCCACGCAGAACAGCGGAAGTCCGTGTTCCTTATAATACTTTTCCAGTACAATCCCGTTTTCCACATACGGTACCACCGGATCGGAGTCGCCGTAGATCAGCGCAACCGGAATCTTATGCTCCGCCAGAGTCGGAATCTTGTCAATCGGATGTCCGCGCCACGTCAGAAGTGTGGGCAGATCAAAGCCGTACGCGTCCACGATTTCCTTCCATCCGCTGCCGTTTTCACCGAGCGATTCACCCACGCCGAACCCCATCGGGCAGGACAGCAGATTCATGACCGGCGCGTCAAGGTAGAGGAACGCCGCGTAATCCGGATGACGTGCGGCAAAATTCACCGAGCAGATGCCGCCGCAGCTCATGCCGACGCAGGTGAACTTCCGTTCCAGACCGAACTCGTCCGCGATGAAATCCGCAAAACGCGCCTTCGCGTCGGAATCCACGTCGGTACCCCAGCGGTTGACGTTGCGGAGGTAGCAGAGATGCCACCCGCGGTTCAGCAGTTCGACCTCCAGAGCCGGAAACGCACCGAAATATTCCATTTTCATCATCCAGCGTCCCTGCGGTTCGGGTTCGTGCGGGAAAACGATGAGTGCGTCACGGTCCTCAAACTTGAAATCCGCCCGTTTGAAGCCGCAGAAATCGGAATAGGTATACATTATTACATCCTCCGCCGGGAATTTTAATATTTCTGTGCATAGTATAACAGTTTCCGGAAGATATGTCAAGGAAGGCGGGAGAAATTTCTTTTCCAAACTCTTGAAAATAAAACCGTATATGGTATAATTACAGTATATAAAACTGCTTTCGGAGGTATTTTGCATGAAACATCGTCCGACCGGCGAGGAAATGCGGGAACGGATCGTCCTGTTCATCCTCTGCGGACTCATTATCATCGGGATATTTTTTATTTTTATCATGTTCGCCGCACCGCTGATTATAAGCAGATTGATGGAATTGACAGAAACCGGACAGAATGAAATCGTAAACCGAATCGGGTACCTTTTGATGACCCTTCTGTATGTCATCCCGCTTTATACGGTATATTTTAACAAAAACGGTACCTACAAGCGTTTTGTCCTTCAGGAAACAAAGGATACCTTTGATCTGAAATCCCTGTTCCGGAAGTTCATGTCCGTCCACGGATGCTGGGATATTCTCCTGTATGCGCTGTACTCCGTTCCGCTGCCGCTGTGCTATCTTATCAGTGAAGCACTTGTAAATCAATATGTCAGCTTTCTGTATGTGCCGCAGGCGATCTTCTATGACCTCCCGATTCCGAGAATTTTTTCATATCTTCTTGCAGTCGCCGGGTTTGTGCTCGAATACATCGCAGTCTTTGTCTTTACCGCATGGCGGTGGGACAAACAGCGTCTGCACCGGGATTGAACAAAACCCGACCGTACAGCTTCCCGAAAATTGTTCGTATTTCCCGCTTGACAAACCACAAAAGATACGTTATAATAAACCAAAGGCAATGACGGAAAAGAGTATGCAGTCCCGCGGAGTCCCAGAGAGCCGGTATTGGTGGAAGCCGGTACGACGCAGCCGCAGAAAATCCTTCCCGAGCCGTACAGCGAAATCCTTTCGGAAAGTAGCCTGTACCGGAATCCGACCGTTACCGCGGAGACGTATCATGTGTGCGAGTGGTATAACAGAATCTTTCTGTCCCGGACATTCCCGGGCTTTTTTTGTTTTTTCGCACTTCCCGCAAATTCTATATACAAGCAATCTGCACAAAGCCAAATCCACTTCATTTTTTTAATGTTTTTTGAAAGGGGTTTGGGGGAAACTTTTTGAAAAAAGTTTCCCCCAAGAAACA